>CAZLZY010000046.1:0-2171 GCA_964564075.1 uncultured Spirochaetales bacterium | reverse complement strand
TTCACCATAAAGCAGGGTCAGCTCATCATGAGAGGAGAGCCAGAATGATTCTACTGCAAGAATGTCTTCGGGAATATCTTCTGGTACTGCATTAGAAAGCAGTTGGGCCTTATAGGGAGCGATGACCAGATAGCCACCAGCTTCGATGATAGTTCCCTTTGGAATGAGAATAGCTGCATCACCATCTGCTAAACCCTCTTTCGAATCAATAAGACTCCACCGTTCATCAAGTTCTATCGGTGTGGGATCGGGATTATATAATTCTATGAACTCATAGGCCCCTGTAGATGCGACCTCATTGATGATGATCCCCTGCTCAATACCATAAACTAGTAGTGAGATAAGGAGAAACATACCTATACTTAATAATCTTTTCATGAAAACCAGCCTGTACTCTCTATTCAATAGAACTAGTATAGCATAGAGATGTGATTCTGAAATCAGAGAGAGAAAATCTTTTTATAAATCCTTTCAACTCCATGGTATTGACAGGTTTACTACGATTTCTATACCATAACTCAAGGAGATGGAGTACCTCCTATAAAACCGCCGGCACAGGCTGATGACTCCTACTGATACTGCAGACGATCAAACGCTGCAAGTGGAGGATTCACCATGGCATTTGGCATAGCCGAACTTGTATTGATCGGATTACTCGCGAGCTGGCTTTTCGAGAAGATCCACCTACCCGGCCTTATCGGACTCCTTTTTACTGGAATAGTTTTAGGCCCCTATATGTTCGATGTCCTCAATAGCGAGATCGTATTAGTATCAGCAGATCTCAGACTCATCGCATTGATCGTCATCCTACTCCGTGCAGGATTCGAATTGAGTAGAAAAGCATTACAGAAGGTGGGCTTCAGAGCACTGCTCATGGCATTCATCCCCTGTATCAGTGAAGTAGCCATCATCACCCTATTCGGGCCTATGTTATTAGATCTTACGAGATTAGAGGCAGCCATGCTTGGCAGTGTCCTCGCTGCAGTCTCTCCTGCAGTCATCGTCCCACATATGATAGAGACGATCAAAGAGGGCCTCGGAGTTGATTCGGGGGTTCCTACACTAGTTCTAGCCGGTGCTTCTGTCGATGACGCTGTAGCTATCGTCCTATGTACCTCCTTCATCGGGATCTATATCGGTGATTCTGTCAATATGTTTCAAAATATCATATCAGTACCTATCTCGGTCCTCACCGGTGTGATCATCGGGACAGGAATCGGCTTCCTCTGTTATAGACTCTTCAAGAGACTCGATCCTCGTGCAACGAAGAGGACTCTCATCGTGATAGGTGTAGCGATCATGTTGCTCTCCTTCCAGGAACAGGTAAATACCCTCTTCCCGTTCTCTGCACTCTTGGCGATCATGGCAATCGGCTTCTTCATCTTGGAGAAGAATGAGCATATGGCTCATGAGATATCATCTAAATTGGGAAAAGTCTGGGTATTCGCACAGATCCTCCTCTTTGCTCTCATCGGTTCCGAGGTCGATATCCCCACAGCGATCCAAGCAGGACTCGGAGGAGTCGCGATCATTGGTATCGGGCTAGTCGGAAGATCTATTGGAGTTCAGATATGTCTCTTTAGAAGTGCATTCAACAGAAAAGAGAAGCTATTCATTACAATCTCTTATCTCCCTAAAGCTACGGTACAGGCAGCAATTGGTTCTTACCCTTTGATCGCCATGCAAACAGGTGGGATGAATACCGCTCCAGGTATGATCATCTTAGCGGTTGCGGTCATGAGTATCATCATCACAGCACCTATCGGGTCTGCTTTGATCTCCCTCACAAAGAACAGGCTACTCACGAAATCTGAACATCTTGAGGATCGTGCAGCCTATATGGCAGTCAAAGAGAGCAAATAGTAACTGTCATCTGATAATTATTACCTACCCAAAATCTATTAAACTCTTTAGCACCTATGATATAATCAAGCAATAGGAATAATCTTAATATACGAGTTCCTATATGGTCCCCCCTTTTGTTAAGATTATCCCCTTACATAACGAATAGGTAGGAACTTGTATGAAAAAAACATCCTTAATCACATAATCCCTCTCATGTTATTCTTATGTCTTTCTCTGCTCATGATTGGGTGTCCCAATAGTCCAGAAAGCCCGGTTAACGGGGATGATGATCCCAACTTCTCCTGGACAGATCCCGAGAGCAAGGT
>CAZLZY010000045.1:0-11820 GCA_964564075.1 uncultured Spirochaetales bacterium | reverse complement strand
ACAGATCTAGAAGATGTTCGCAGATCTAGCCCAGTCATAAGCTGTCTCTCTGAGAACCTCATGAGAAGGCATCCTGAAGAAGATGATCTCCTCACCCTTAACAACAAAGACCCCATTATCAATGATCTGATATGAGAACTTGCTATTAAAGGATCTGTCTACCGTCTTGGTCTTCTTACCTTTTCCACTTTCAAGAGAGGCGATACACTCCTTCAGGTGGTCAAGACTTCTGTCATACATGCCACCAACGTTTCCGCTGTTCTTCATATCGTCAATATCAATGACTTTGATATCGGTGAAGATCAGAGCAGGGACAGTTATCTTCTCAGCATTACCGCCTACGATATGTTGTCCAAGTTCTTTTGGCTGGAGGGAGCTGACGATCAGTGGAGGTACAGGACATAACTCTTTATAGAGTGCAAACCCTGCCCAGTTCACTGGACTGGAATATTTTTCCTGATCGAGACTCAAGGTCCGACCATCTTTTGTTACAAGATAAGTCATCATGAATGCATCAAGCGGAAGATGTTCGAGTACTCTATAGATTGACAGGTAGAGTGAGTTCTTAGGTCTTCCATCCGAATGGTTAACACAATTCTTCTCTGCATAAGCCCAGTCAAAATTATCACCGAAACCTCCGGAGATCTCAGAGAACATCAACTGTTCTGCTGCTCCCTTCTTCGATCCCTGTGCCATGTACATACCAAACTCTTTTGGTCCAAGTTGCGAAGCTATCAAAGCTTCATTTGGTGAAAATATAAAATAGTAATGTATCATAATAGCCCCCATTTATTTGAACAAAAAGGAAAACAGATTATACTTACTGAAAATTGATACTGATATCAATGAGATGATTGACATGATCTTGATCAAGATATCCAATGATGGTCCGACGGTATCCTTGAGAGGATCACCGACCGTATCACCGACTACGGCTGCTTTGTGGGCTTCTGAACCCTTACCACCGAAGTGACCCTGTTCAATATATTTCTTACCGTTATCCCAAGCACCTCCTGCATTAGCAGTATACAGTGCGAGCATGATGGAAGAAAGCATTGTTCCAATCAATAATCCACCAACGAACTCAGCTCCAAAGAGGAATCCTGAGACAAGTGGGGTAGCTACTGATAACAGAGCAGGGAATTTCATCTCTTTAAGAGCTCCAGCTGAGGATATGGAGATGCAAGTCTTATAATCAGGTTTACTAGTTCCCTGAATGATCCCTGGATCAGCCTTGAACTGTCGTCGTACTTCCTGGACCATCTTTCTTGCAGCATTCGCTACAGCTTCGATGAGGATACCAGAGAAGAGATAGGGAAGAGCAGCTCCGATTAGAGCTCCTGCGAGGGTTAACGTGTTGACCATGTTCAATATGAGTTCTATCCCATTAGCTGCATCCTCTCCTGCCTGAGCATAGAGATAAGATGCGAACAATGAAAGTGCTGCAAGTGCTGCAGATCCTATTGCGAATCCTTTACCGATAGCTGCGGTAGTGTTTCCTACTGCATCTAGTTTATCGGTGATCTCACGTACTTCTGGGTGAAGTTTTGCCATCTCACTGATTCCACCGGCATTATCTGCGATCGGTCCGTAGGTGTCTACAGATACGGTAACTGTCACGAAGGAGAGCATTCCGATTGCTGCCATAGCAACACCATATAACCCTGCAACAGAGTTTGCCGCGATAATACAGATACCGAGGACGAGAACTGGTGCAATAACAGAGATCATACCGACTGACATACCCTGTGTGATAGTCAATGCAGCACCTTCCTGAGAGGAGGCTGCGATCTTCTGAGTTGGTTTGTAGTCATAACTCGTATAGTATTCAGCAAATTGGCCGATAATAATACCACTGACGATTCCGAGAACTGCACAGATCCAAGGAGATAGAGTTCCCAAGTTGAATCCGATCGCTGAGACATCCTCACCTTTGAGGGAGAGGTAGACTACTACACCAGAACTGATGACCGTGAGTCCAGCACCAACGAAAGTTGCCATATTCAGCTCTTTATGAGGATCTTTTGATACTTTCTTCACAAGGAGGAAGATAATAGCAATGATCGAAGAGATCAGTCCTACGGCAGCAATGATCAGAGGAAGGTAGATCAGTTTATTGATGAGGGATGTGGTGATAACATTCTCAGCATTCTGGTTAGCGAAGTAGGTATATGCAGCAAGGATAGTTGCAGATACTAATGCTCCAACATAACTTTCAAGAAGGTCAGATCCCAGTCCTGCTACATCACCTACATTGTCTCCAACGTTATCAGCGATGGTTGCTGGGTTTCGAGGATCATCTTCAGGAATACCTGCTTCGGTCTTACCTACAAGGTCAGCGCCCATATCAGCAGCTTTAGTATAGATACCACCACCGACACGGTTGAACATAGCGATGATAGAACATCCTAATGCATAACTTGATACGGTCATAGTGAAGGGGATATCACTGATTCCCAACCAGTTCTGATGGAATACCAGATATTCAGGTGTTGCCTGTTTCATCATGACTCCAAAGACCAGGTAGACGATAGCGAGACCGAGAAGAGCAAAACCGCCGACGCAAAGACCCATTACTGAGCCTCCCTGGAAGGCTACACGTAGAGTCTTACCAATACTTCTCGTTGTTCTTGCTTCATTCGAGACTCTTACGTTTGAGATAGTCGCAATATTCATACCGATCCATCCGGCACTAGCACTCATAAGAGCTCCAAGGACGAAAGAGACAGCTCCGGTCCACGAGACGACTACTAGTAAGATGACAGCAATGAGAACGACGACTTTTGCAATGATAGAGTACTCAAGTTTGAGGAACGCTCCCGCGCCCTCTTGAATAGCCTGTGCAATTGTCTGCATCTCTTCATTGCCCGGATCCTTTCGCTTCACACCATAATAGTTGATTGCAGCGAAGGATAGCGCAGCGATAACTGCAATGATTACCAATCCAATCATATATGCAAATCCTTTTAAAAAACATTTTACTTCTCTCCAGCTGTTGATCAACGAAAAACAGTTCGGGGATGGAGAGGTTTAAAGCCAATACTCTTACATCTTATCATAATCTGGAGGTGTTCTTCTAGTATTCAGGTTTCAATGAGAAAATGGTGTATGACAGTATGGTGAATTGTGTTGAAAAAAGCAGGATAGGACGGTATTTAGCGGCAAAATGAGTTTTTGCCGCCTATAAACATCAAAGAGTGACTACAAACTTTCCAGAGGATCTTTGCTTTAATAGATTGGTGAGAACGCTTGGAGCATCTTCTAACGTGATGACTTGTTTTCGTGGTACAATAATCTTTCCCTGTTCTAGGAGTTTAGAGAACGCAGTCCCTGCTTTCACGAGGAGTTGTTCTGTTGCAGGAGTTGCGTGAGCACTTCCTAGGGCTAGCTGGTGGAAGGTGAGTCCTCGTATGAAGGCATTGTCATAGAGCTCTGGTCTCACAAGTGAGACGATCTCTACGATCTGACCTTCAAAAGAAAGAGCATTCACGATAGGGACTTCTACTCCATTCCCTACAGTATCGAGTGCATGAGTCGCCCCCCTCCCTCTAGTGATCTCTCTCACCCGTTCTTCGATATTCTCATGATGATACTCGATCGTATGGGTAGCACCCAAGCTCTTCACATATTCACTATTAGCTGAAGAACAGGTTGCGATGATGGTCTTTACCCCTAGGGCCTTTGCGACTTGTACGGCAAACCCTCCGACACTGCCTGAAGCCCCACTGATAAGAAGAATACTCTCCTCATTGACTGCTAGACGGTCCTTCAAAGCTCGAAAGGCTGTCCATCCTGCACATGGCGTTGCCGCAGCAATGATTGCTGGAACATCTGGATGAGCGATCAGGGTCGCGGCTCTATGTATCGCATATTCAGCAAGACCTCCGTGTGGCCTATACATGTTCCCATGGTAGAGTACCCGGTCACCCGGTTTCCAATCAGTCACATCAGTCCCGACAGTATCGATGCTACCTGATACATCGAGACCAGGGACCCATGAACTATTCATATCCCTAGCCTGGGTCTTCCAGTTGATGATCTTCGCATCTACCGGGTTAAGGGAACAGGCTTCGATGCGAACACGGACCTCATCAGGTCCTGGTTCAGGAACAGGTAGTTCCGCTAATGAGAATCTATTGGTATGTGGATCAAACGTTACTGCTTTCATAGATATGGCTACTCCAATCATTGTTTTCTAATAGGTAGAATATACTAAGATTTTTTCAGTTTGACAAAAAAAAATGGCTATCCCGGGACGAGTGGGATAGCCAAGTAGCGTATAGCCTAAGAAGCAGAAAATTATAGGCTCTTAACCAACATAGTATCATGGATCGCATTTATTTGAGAAGAAATGATTTGCTGTATTCTATCAGCTATCTCTGTAAGTAGGACCATGCTACTCTCCTCTTCTCCAAGTATACGTAGCTCAACACTATTCTCTTTAAGACCCCTGTTCCCGATAGTTATTCGGTTCGGGATACCAATCAGGTCTGCATCATTGAACTTGACCCCAGGAGATGCTTTCCTATCATCGAAGAGTACTTCGAGTCCGCGTTTCTGGAGCTCTTCATATAACTCTTCAGGTATCGTTGAGTTCTTCACGAGGCCTACGAGGTGTACCTGATAAGGTGCTACCGTGATGGGTAGCTGAAGACCGGAATCAGTACTAGTCTCTTCAGCTAGACAGGCAAGAAGTCTACCGACTCCAATACCATAGGAGCCCATGACCACTGGAGCTCTCTTACCATCTTCTGTCTGGAAGGAACATCCCATCGCCTCTGAATAACGTGTACCGAGCTGGAAGATATTCCCAACCTCGACACCTTTACTCATGGTCAATGCGGTTCCACATTCAGGACAGGCATATCCTTCTGCAGCACTTGCGATATCGGCAACTGTGCCATTGAAATCTCTTTCATAGTTCGTATTGATGAAGTGGTACTCTGCTTTGTTAGCTCCTGCTACCAGATTATTCGAAGATACGATACTATCGTCAACGATAATGATCTTTGCAGTCGTTCCGATCGGAGAACCGTAACCTGGTATGATCCCCTGAGCACGAATCTCATCTTCGTGAGCAGGTCTGAGTCTATTTGCCTTAGCAGCATTCTGAAGTTTTGCCTCTTCTATATCTAGGTCCCCCCGAATCACAGCGCAGACAAGCTCTTCGAACTCCTCTCCTGTATCATTCGTATAGGTTCCCATCATGAAGACACCTTTGGCGGTCTTTCGTTTAGGGATGTCGAGGAATGCAGCGAGGTCTTCGATCGTCTTGGTTCCCGGAGTATGGACCTCTTCGATATCACAAAGATCCTCTGGGAACGCCTCTTTCTTGAAGGTCGCAACCTGTCTGTTAGCAGTCAATCCGCATTCAGGGCAGATAACGATAGAATCTTCCCCGATTGGAGAGAGATACATATATTCATGAGCGACCTTTCCGCCCATCATACCTGAATCAGAACCGACGGCGATGACCGGTAGGCCACAACGGCCATAGATCTTGAAATATGCTTCGTAATGAGCCTTATATTGTTTCTCAAGACCTTCCCAATCTTTGTCAAAACTGTAGCTGTCTTTCATAGTGAACTCTCTCACTCTGATTAGGCCAGCTCGTGGTCTTGGGTCGTCTCTCCACTTAGTCTGGATCTGATAGATCAGAGTAGGAAGTCTCTTATATGAGTCGATCTCTCCACGAGCAATATCTGTAGCGGCCTCTTCATGGGTCATAGCTAGAACCATATCCCGTCCGGTTCGATCGACGAATCGGCTCAACTCTTTATCAATACTGTAGAATCTTCCTGTCTCTTTCCAGATATCTGCTGGATTGACGAGAGGCATCTGTACCTCTTGTCCACCGATCCTTTCAATCTCCTCTCGGATGATGTTCTCGATCTTTCTGACAGTCCTCAGACCTAATGGTAATGATGAGAAGATTCCTGCACCTAGCTGTCTGATGAAGCCTGCTCGTAGTAGATACTCATACCCTTTGCTCTCAGCTCCTGCGGGTGCTTCACGTAGAGTTTTGGAAAATAGTTGAGACATTCTCATATAGTTATACTCCTGTATGGTAATAATCGTGGTTTATATTGCGTCAGAATAACAGATTATGTTGAGAAGAACAACGGGTTTGCTAGAGGTCGAATTGATCAGTTCCCACTCTACAGGGAGTGGCATTGACAAGAAGAGAAGATACCGCAGCAGCATAGATATGAATACGAATATCCTCTGGTAGGATGATATATTTCGTATCTACAGGGAGTGGTATTCTCACATAATAGAGGTATCCGAACTGGTGAGGTATATTCGTACCTGCCACATGCATATGGGTCGTATACCATGCGACTCTCTGCTTATGGATATACCCCTGCTCCAATCGCTGGAACCGGTTCCACCACAGATAATCTCTTGGTGATCTTGCAGGCCGCTTCCAGATCCGGGGCTCGTATTGCCCTATATGACCAGTGTAGGAGGGAATATGGAACCTTTCGATAGATATCTCTCCACCATGATGGCTGATCGATAGGGAACAGTCTCTCCCATTAGTTGAGGTGATGATCATATGGAGGGTTCCCGGAGTGTTGTCTCCTTGGTTCTGGGGTACCACTAACTGTTCCCCGCCACAGGCGAGAGCCTGACACTCCTCATTGAGATTCAGAGGAAACTGGATATCTGATATTTTCAAAGAATCCGGTAGTAACTCTAATGGAAAGGTCATATCTCCTGAAGGTGCCATTTGATGGTCTGAAGTACAAGTGGCGATATTATAGGGAAGAGGGATATGCGTATAGCGGAACATCGGTGAAGATGTCTCGATACTCTCATCGGTGAAATCTTCACTGAGCAGTTGTTCTGGATTTTGGTCCTCGATCTGGATAGGAGCATGTTTCGCAGAATCGATCGAGATAGCGACATCTTGGGTCTGCAGACGTACGGCAAGTGATTTGATACTATGCTTCTGAATAGAGAATGCGATAGCCTTTCCGATGATCGTTACCGAACGGATAGGGGTCTCCATACCATCAACCTCATAGGCTTCATCGACCTGAGAACAGAAAGTCACGAGGACAGAAGGGATATCCTCTCCGAGCATCTCTCTGATTCGAATGATGATGAAGGATTGATCCTCCTCAGATAGTTTACAGGTGATGAGATCTACCTGTTTTGTTGAGAAGGTGAACAACGAAGAGCTACTCGGATGGGTTTGATGGAATCGCAAGGCTCTACGTTCTCTTTTGATCATGTAGGGGCGTAACGGGTTCGCTATCTGAGAGCAGTATGATTCGATATGTTCAGACTTCCATGACCCGACATGAGGATGTAACCCATAGGATAAGGTATGTCTTCCCCAGTCTTGAGTCATCTGATCGAGGTAGGTAATATTACGAAAACTTCTACCAGGGGTGAACAACAACGTTGGTCTGATCGTATGATCATCAGGTCGATCAGATCCGTAGATATCAGCATGAATGAAAGAGAACCCATAGGCTCCATTCTCAGATTCTTGATCGATCCATCCTTTAGAGGGATATTCATACATATGAGAGGTGTTCTTAGAACGTGGGACTTGAACTGTATCTAATGAGTAGGTAGCGCTCTCATTCTCAAATGAGAGGGGGATCGAGAGTTTTAGCGAACAGGATCTCTCCTGCCAGAAGATCTTATCCTGACAATAGATCATATCCTGCTTACCCGTATGATGTAATGATATCGTATGAACGAATTGAGAATCATGTAAGGTTCTTTCGACCGTCAATGTGGTGATGAAGGTTCCCTTCCTGCTGAAATAGATCTTATCTGCCGGTGGTAACGGTGTCGATACCCCTTTCTTCCGATCTTTCCAGTCCATGTTCCAAGAGGGGTACATCGTAGGTTTCTCATTCAGATATACGAACTCAATGGGATCCTGTAGCATCTCTACATCATTTCGCTTATCGATGATCGATGAGATATTCCCGCTATTGTTGACTTCGACACGAAGGCATTCGTTCTCCAACCGAAAGACCGTATCTTCAAAAGGTATGACCGAAAGCATGAACTGCTCTTTTCTCTGTTCTGTAGTAAACCGGTAAGAGGTCCAACCCACTGAAGGGACAACTACTTGGAATGCTATGTGAATAGTATCATCGAATGAAGAGAGTTCTTGGAATGGTACAGGTTTCCCATTCTGGTCGTATATTGATAAGATCTCATTCTTACCAAGAGGTAACTCCATCTCAATGAGTTCCGCCCTTCTGTATGAGTTTGGATTCACGATACAGAATGCTTTCTCATGCTTACGTAATGGCAGTTGTCTTGCTATGGCGGTAACTGCATCATCTATGATCCCATTAAAGATATTGGCAATGAGGATCAGAGAATTATAGGTATCTTCATAAGCTTGTGGGGTGCAGGTCCCCGGTAGTGTGTCATGCATCTGATTTGCGATAAGCTGTTTCCAACCCTGTTCTATAAGCTCTTTTGGATAGGATACATGAACCTCTTTCGAAGCTATCACGGACGCCGTATCTGCAAGAAAGGCCAGCTGTTCACATCGTTTGTTCCAGCGTTTGACGATATGCTGTGAACTCAAAGTCCCTGCAGAGTGCTTAGTCAGTAACAACTCACCGGCATATCGGGGTAGGTCTGATCGCTCTTGAGGCAGGAGTTGCTTGAAGAAGAGATCAGACTCTCCGTGGATCGTAGTGGTATTCCCTCGTGTAGTACGTTTTGAGTACATGGCATTCTTTACTGAGAGCTTTGTTGGGGCTCCGCCGATATCCCCATTCCCATAATAGCGGACAGCTTTTGAGATGGAAAAACTTCTCTTATGTCTTCCTAATCTATTGAGCCAACCGGGGTGCAGATGTGGTGGGATATGCAGTCTAGACTCATACCGACCAGGTCTGAGGACTGTTGCTAAAGAGGACCCATCTGAACCATTCCATATCCCAATATCAAAGGGGATCGGTTTGACCGGATCCCAGCCCAATTTCTGAGTTGAGAATCCTATGACCCTGCAGTGGGTCAGCAGTGTAGGGAAATCTTCATGAAATCCAAAGGAATCAGGGAGCATGACATCTTGAGTGGATCTTCCGAATCTCTTCTGGAAGTAGTTCTTTCCATAGAGTATGTTTCTGATGATCGATTCTGCAGAGGGTATCAATACATCTGTTTCTTCCCACATAGACCCAGAAGGATGCCAGTTACGCGATTCGACCGCCTTCTTTACCTCTTCGAATAGCGCTGGATAGTATTCTTCTAGTAATGCATATCGATAAGCACCAGTGAAATTTATAGAATATTCTGGGAACTCTTTTATGAGGGCTAGGTTTTTTTTAACGGTATCTGGTAGATATTTAGAGATAGTAGTCCCGGTAGTCCATCGCCATTGTGTATCGAGATGAACATACGGTATGAGGTATAATGACCTTTTTTCAGAGGAGCCCAAAGAAGACCTCCTGAGACTACTTATTATAATATACTATCTGTATACTTCTATTGTAGACCCTATTTAGCGTATTTGCAATTAAATAGAATAGCTTCACATTATATGTAGTGTATATCTGAGCTACCATGCAAGTTTAGAAGAATAGCAACTCATACGCCATGATGAAAGGGGAAAAAGAATAGTACTTACAGAGGTAAAGAAGAAATCCCTACTTGCTCCCTGTTATCAATCCCGTAATAATAGAGAGATGAGTGATATAAAACTGAAGAACATACATACCATGGATTCGGGACTAGAAGAGAGTATTCTAAGGAATCCTTTGTTGAACATCGATACGTTCATCATCCCATCTCCCTATATTCGTGATATTGAGATATCGAAGGACTACGAGCATAGTTATGTCTGGATGGATGAGGGCGAGATCCTTGGGTTTATGCAGGTCTATTCTGATGAACAGAAGATGAACTTCCATATCTATAAGATCGTTACGAGCCCTTTTGGTAGAGGTCGAGGTATCGGTAATGCTTTTATCAACCATCTTTCTGAGAATGTATCTTCTGTTGCGAATATCTATCTCTACCTCTGGGAGAAGCAGACTGATACGATCGAATATTTTCAGAACAAAGGGTTCAATGTCCTCGAACCGGTAGTCTATAGGAACAGGCGCTACTATCATCTCTCAGCTACAGCTAAATCTCTACAGGAACTGATCTTTCAAGTTGATTGGAGTCCTGCTAGAAAGATCAGAAAAGAGGATATCGGGAAGACCCGACATGATTCACGGAAGACGATCCGACTCCTCTCTCATCTTGTTGATATGCTCGATCTTGCGAATGCAGGAAGGATCATTGAAGATATCAACAGAGAGACGACGACCTTAGTGAATATGCTCAATGAGTTCAGGGATTCAGTGAGTATCACACACGAGATCAATATTCAGGAACTTCTCCTAGAGCGAATCATCCCCTTTATCAATGGATCACCCATTCCCTGTACGATCAAGTTGACCTTAGATAGTAACAACCCGATGGTCATGGGATACTATATCAGCCACAGCCGGGCTCTAGTGAATATTGTCTCGAACGCCCTAGAGGCGATCTTGGAGCGGGGCGTTCCAGGAGTGATTGAGATCAATCTGTCAGATGATATAGACCAAGCAGTCTTGAAGATCTCTGATAATGGAGTGGGGATCCCAGAACCCTTGATGACTTTAGATGAGCGAGGATTCCCATTGTTCGTTGGGAAGTCTTCAAAGGACAGAGCAGTTGGGGAAGGGTTAGGGACCATTCAGGTATATGAGACATTCGGTGCTGATAGTATTGCTGTTGAGAGTCAACAGGGAATAGGATCGATGTGGACGATACTGTTCAAAAGAACTAAGCATGGCGTTGAGAAGTGGTTCACACAGTTAGAACGTCGTTATCATGAGTTTCAGGACCTTATAGAGATGCAGAAGATCGATGAGAATACAGCGAGACTTGAGATCATTTCCTATATCTGGCAATTACGTAAGATGGAGATCTTTCTGTATGACATCATCAACCAATATGGTAAAGAGCATAACATTCGTGACATCTATCGAGTGATGCTCTCGTTTCTAGAGGGCTTCATCTCCATCAAAGAGGTGAAGAAACACATATATTCTTATCGCATCGATCGACCGGAATTCAAACAGTGGTTGTATGGTATCGTTAAGATGATCAAGAAGCAGAATAGCCATCTATTAGAAGTGATACATATTGAGGAGTATAGAGGCCCCATGTTCAGGTCTTATGGACAGGCCTTGAATCATGTCATGATCTTCACTATGGATCCAGTGACGGGTAAGTTCTTCGCAACTGATAGGAAACTGGCAGAGCATCTAGATTTTGTCCCTTATCTTGATAGACCTAGAGATACTCTTCTTCGTGGTGAGATGGTAGGAGACCTCAATGATCATAGTCAGCCGATCCTTCTCGGGGTCTGGAGTGTTAAATCTCAGGAAGAGTTATTAGATAGATTACGATTATTGCGTATGGGGGCTCAGCGTTTGATAGAGAAATCCATTCATAAGGAGAAGAGATTAGCCTTCTATCAAGTGACCTATATACAATATGGATATGAGATCGATACAGATTTTATTACCACATTAGAGGAATTCGTCAAGTTCAGTGATGAAGATCTTAAGATGTGTATTCGAGCCTCAGATGATGAGTCATACGGTTTCTTACCGATCCAAGATTAGATAGAAAAAGGGTTGGACTACCAGTCCAACCCTTGTATCAACTATCTGCAAAATCTCTTATGTACTATATGAGGTTAGCGCCTCTTAGATTCTGTCCCTGATCCGTGTCCGCATATGGTCTCTGTGAATTCTGACTTTGAGATCCTCTCTGATCTGACTGATTTCGAGT
>CAZLZY010000044.1:0-11833 GCA_964564075.1 uncultured Spirochaetales bacterium | reverse complement strand
TATTCTTTTATAAACGCTTGAGAAACGTATATTTTTCTTGTATACATCAAAATCCGTATAGTATAGTGAAAGTATGGAAGACCCACTATCGGATACATCAGACGACCCTCATTTATCTCACAGTTATTTTTTTATAATTAGAAGAACCTTTCTTGATAGGGTTATTCTATGACATCACATCTTATATCTATCATAATCCTCATAATATTCTCGGGTATTTTCTCAGGTACTGAGACAGCCTTCACCTCTTTATCGTTCATCCAGGTCAAAGAACTTGAGAACAGTGAGAGAAAAGCTGCTAAAGCAGCTGCTAGACTGGCAAAGAAATCTGATGTGTTACTTACCACGATATTGATTGGGAACAACCTTGTGAACATTGTAGCTTCTGCCCTCGTCACCACATTGACCATAGAGAGGTTCGGTAATCAGGCGATCGGTTATGCGACCGGGATCTTGACGATCATCATCCTTATCTTCGCAGAGATCACTCCTAAGCAGATCGCTATCGTAAACAGTAAGGAGATCTGTCTGTTCATGGCCTACCCTATCTGGGGACTCACCATACTCCTCTATCCTCTTATTTTCATCATCAAGGGGATCAGCTCCTTCATCACAAGTATCTTCGTGAAGGAAAAACGTGAGAATATCTCATTAGAAGGTATCCTCCATGTTATGGATGTTGCTCAGGATCAGGGAGTCGTTGAAGATTATGAATCAAACCTTGTGCAGAGAGTATTCCGTTTCGATGATATTGATGTTCATACTATCATGACTCACCGTACTGATGTCTTCAGTATCGACGGTAGAACTACGGTAAAAGAGGCCCTTCCGCTCATTGTTCAGAGTGGCTATTCTCGTATCCCTATCTATGAAGGGACCCCAGAACATGTAGTAGGAGTTCTCCTCACAAGAGATCTCCTTGCTCAGGTGATCAATGAGCATCATCAACTCACCGTTGACCAGATTGCTATGGATCCAATATTCGTTCCAGAGACTAGAAAGATTCATGAGATGTTCGCTCTTTTCAAGACACGAAAACTACATCTAGCAACAGTCATGGATGAATACGGTGGATTAGCAGGTATCGTGACATTAGAAGATGTCATAGAAGAACTCTTTGGCGAACTCTATGATGAACATGAGACTGGGACTCTTGAACGGATCGTCCCCACTGAAGATGATTCTTTCACGATCATGGGGGAGACACCGATACAACAAGTTGAGGATTATTTCGACCTTGATATGGAACATAGCAGACATGTAGGAACGATCAGTGGATATATCACAGAACAGCTTGGGACGATACCTGAAGAGGCACAGATAGTTGAGACAGAATGGGGTATATTCACGATAGATTCCATGCAGGGAAATCGTATTCTCTCTCTGGTATTCCTCCCTATAGAACCATCTAAAGTACCATAAATCAGAGTCATCACTAACTTCTTCATCTCCAAATGACTATATCCTCAAACACCTGATTGACTGAATTGAATCTCATGGGTATCATTCGGGCATGAGCAAATATCCATTCAACAAAATAGAACCAAAATGGCAGGCGTTTTGGGAAGAAAATAAGACATTCAAAGTCACAGAAGATCCTGCATATCCAGAAGATAAACGAGTATATGTTATGGACATGTTTCCATACCCATCAGGAGCTGGTCTACATGTAGGACATCCTGAAGGTTATACTGCTACAGATATTTATTGTCGTTACCTATCAATGAACGGATACAACGTTTTGCATCCGATGGGATTTGACTCTTTCGGTCTTCCTGCTGAGAACTATGCTATCAAGACAGGGACTCATCCGAAGATAACCACAAAGAAGAATATTGACCATTTCAGAGAACAGATCAAAAGTCTTGGTTTCTGTTATGACTGGGATCGTGAAGTCTCTACACATACTCCAGAGTACTACCGATGGACCCAGTGGATCTTCCTGCAGCTCTTCAAGAAGGGTCTGGCTTATGAATCAGAGACACCGATCAACTGGTGCCCGAACTGTAAGACAGGTCTTGCCAATGAAGAGGTCAAAGACGGAAGATGTGAGCGATGTAGTACTCAGGTGACTCGTAAGAACCTTCGACAGTGGATCCTGAAGATCACTGAATACGGAGATAGACTTCTTGAAGATCTGGATTCATTGGATTGGACAGATGCCATCAAAGCAATGCAGCGAAATTGGATCGGTAGGAGTGAAGGTGCAGATGTCACCTTCCGGGTCGATGGTCATGCTGCTACCATCCCTGTATACACTACACGCCCTGACACTCTTTTCGGTGCTACCTATATGGTACTCTCACCAGAACACCCACTGGTTCATGAGATCAGCACTGATGAGTATCACAGTGCTGTTGATACCTATATCGATATGGCCGCTAAGAAATCAGATCTCGAACGTACAGACCTCGCGAAAGAGAAGACTGGTGTGTTCACTGGTGCCTATGCTATAAACCCAGTAAATGATAAGAAGATCCCTATATGGGTCGCAGATTATGTACTGATCTCTTATGGCTCAGGAGCGATCATGGCAGTTCCTGCCCATGATACTCGAGACTGGGAGTTCGCAAAAGAGTTCGATCTGCCTATCCTTGAAGTTCTTAAAGGCGGAAACGTTGATGAGGCAGCCTATACTGACGATGGGATCCATGTGAATTCAGGATTTCTTGATGGTATGGATAAGCCTACTGCTATCAGCGCCATGATCAAATGGCTTGAAGAGAGAAAGCTGGGAACCAAAGCGGTCAACTTCAAGTTACGTGACTGGATCTTCAGTCGACAGCGATACTGGGGAGAACCGATTCCCTTAGTACACTGTGAAGCTTGTGGGATCGTACCCGTACCGGAAGAAGATCTGCCCCTTCTACTACCTGAGACATCCTCCTTCGTTCCTTCTGGGACAGGAGAGAGTCCTTTAGCTAATATCACAGAATGGGTCAATACGACCTGCCCTGTTTGTGGTAAACCTGCTAAACGCGAGACGAATACCATGCCTCAGTGGGCTGGATCATGTTGGTACTATCTAAGATATCTCGATCCCCATAACTCTGATATCCTCGCAGCAAAGGATAAGATCGATTACTGGATGCCTGTAGACCTCTATGTAGGTGGAGCAGAACATGCAGTACTACACCTTCTCTATGCAAGATTCTGGCATAAGGTCCTCTTCGATATCGGAGTGGTAGACCAGAAGGAACCATTCCAAAGATTAGTCAATCAGGGAATGATCACCTCCTTTGCATACCAGAGAAAAGATAAATCTCTTGTCCCTACTGATGAGGTAGAAGAGTCTGAGACTGATGTCTATATTGAAACGGCTACCGGTGAGAAACTCGAAAGAGTCGTCGCTAAGATGTCAAAGAGTCTGAAGAATGTCATCAATCCTGATGATATCATCAAAGATTTTGGTGCAGACTCTATGAGGCTCTATGAGATGTTCATGGGTCCACTTCAGGTATCAAAGCCCTGGGCAACAAGTGGTCTCTCTGGAGTCCACAGATTCTTAGATAGAGCCTGGAGACTTTCTAAAAAAGAGCTTAGTGACAAAGAACCTCCAAAAGAGCTTCTGAAATCTCTTCATAAGACTATCAAGAAAGTGAATCATGATACAGCGAACCTTGAGTTCAATACTGCGATCGCTCAGATGATGATCTACATCAATGATCTGTTCAAGAGTGAAGAACTCTACAGATCACTATGGGAACCCTTCGTTCGGATCCTTGCCCCTTATGCTCCTCATATTGCTGAAGAGTTCTGGGAAAAATTGGGGTATGAACCATCAATAGCAAAAGTCGCATGGCCTGAATATGATGAAGCGTTGACTATTGATGACGAGATCACAGTGATCTTCCAGGTTAATGGAAAGGTCAGAGCTAAAGTGAATATAGCTCTAGGTCTTGATAAAGTAGCATTGGAAGAGATGGCTTTATCCCATGAGACGATTAAGGAATGGATCAAAGGAAAAGAGATCAAAAGAGTGATCGCTGTTCCCAACAAACTGGTGAATATCGTCGTAGGAAAATAGAGATCTAATAGAACTTACAATAGGAGAGGTTGCCAATGGCAACCTCTTTTTTCGTTTACAGAACTTATACTATTTCTGATATAACTCTTCATAAGAAAAACCGGTCAACATCTCACAGATTATCTTTACTTCCGGTCCCACATCAGCCCTACTCCCACCTTCATCAAGACGTTTCATCTCTTTTACGATGATAGCATGGCGCTTTGGAGTGATCTTGAAACGTAGGCCTAGCAGGATACCGATGATCACGAGGATGATAGGTCCTAACAGGAAGAAGAGTCTCAGAGCTTCAAGTGTCTCTGTAGCTTGAACCTGGTTGGAGACGAAACCGATCTGAGTAAGCACAACACCGATCAGCGGCATAGCAATAAGACCTTGGACCATCTTCCTAATCAGTGTCATAGCTCCTGAATAGATACCGGACCGTTTCTTTCCTGTTATCAATTGATCAACATCGATGACACTTGGGAGGATAGCCCATGGGATGAGGATCGCGGCAGAGGTTCCTGTACCTATCAATGCACAAACTAACGCAATAGTGATCACAGAAGAGGCTGGGGACAGGAACAGGAAGGAGGATATGAGTCCAAGTGCGAACATGGTCATACCGATCACAAAAGCAAAGCCCTTACCCCTCTTATTTGAGATCATCGTATAGACGGGCATCATAGCGATCTGTACGATCATCAATGAGCCCATAGCAACAGGATACAAGCCCGGTCTCTGAAGATAGAAGGTCAAGAAATATACGAAAAGGGCCATGAGGATATCTGATGCCGTATAGGCGGCGATATACATCCCTACATGGACCCGAAAAGATCTGTTCTTGAGGATCGTAGCGAACTGACTGAAGATAGCTAACGCACTACTTTCTTTTTCTCTTTTTTCATAAGGTAATTCCCAGGTACCGAAATAGACGATTACCCAAGGTAGCGCATAGAGGATACCAAAGATGATAGCCATAACAATATAACCATCGCCTGAACCTGTGGGATATCGTCCAATGATCATTGATGGGATAGTCCCAGCTAACAGGGCAGAGATCCCGGAGAAGATCATTCGTGAAGCTGATAGTCGTGACCTTATCTTGAAATCCACTGTCATCTCTGCATTCAGAGCTGCATAGGGAATCATGACCATGGTGAATACCGTACTGAAGAGGACATATGCCAAACTATAGTATGCGAATACTGCAGCCTGTGAACCAAAATTCACGGGAAGCCAAAGAAGTAGGAAGCTAACGAATATAGGTACGATGCCAACAAGGAAGTAGACTCTTCTTCTACCATGTTTTGATCGGGTTATATCAGAGAAGTAGCCCATGAGAGGGTCAGAGATCGCATCCCAGACCTTCCCGATCGCAAAGACCATACCTGCCGCTGCAGGAGTCAAACCGGCGACCTCTGTCAGATAGAAGAGGAACATCATCCCTATGATAAGGAACGAACCACCTCCGAACACATCTCCCACACCATAACTCAATAGGGTCCCTACGGTGACTTTCCGCTCTTCTGCTATTTTCATACCTTCTCCAACTCTAGAATATTACACATTGTAACATAACTGGGTGAGAAGTCAAAGAAAAACTGCCAGGGAGACCCAGCAGCTAAAAGGAGTAAAAATAGAATTATAGGTTCTTTACGGTATCTATCATAACTTTGACCATCTCTGGGCTTGTATCAACCTGGATGATATGTGCTGGAGCCATAAGATAGTTCCCATTCTTTCCCATGATCTCATAGCGTCTCTTTATCTCTTGTCTTAACGCATCCTCATCGCCTGAGGGAAGTAGTTGTTGTTGATCGATACCACCGAAGAAGGAGATCTTTTCCCCATACTTATCCTGAAGCTCCTGTGGGTCAGATCCGGGTACGTTTGGTTGTACTGGATTGTAGATCGCTATGCCGATCTCAACAAAATCATCTACTAATGGAGCGACTGCACCATCAGAATGAAGGATGAATAGCATATCAGGTCTCACCTTCTTGATCTCTTCGATCATCCTCTTATATCGTGGTTTGAACTCGTTTCTCCACATATTAGGAGAGATGAGCATAGAAGTCTGAGTCCCAAGATCCTCACCGAACCAGATCGCATCAACTCCAAGTTCAGCCAACTGTAACGCTAGTCCAAGAGTCCAAGCCTCGACTTGATCATTGAGCTCTTTCACCCAATCCTCTTCCATGGCGATCGCTATCATATATTCCTGCATCCCTGTCAGATGCCAAGCTAATTCGAAGATAGAGAGTTCACAGTCGCCTATGATGAAATACTCATCTTTGAAGTCCCTGATATCCCGTTTTGCATCTACAAAACGACCAGGCGCATAAGGATCAGGTAATTCATAGTTCTTGATATCCTCTACACTTGAAGCCTCGACTAGTGGACACTTGACCACTTCCATATAAAGAGGTGTAGGTCTCATCTGCATACCGAACTCATTAAGGGTAATATTATCTCTCACTGGTTCAGGGACAAAACCCTCTTTGACGGTTCCTCCGACGATGACACAATCACTACCCATAGCGGTTCGAACCTTGTTCGCAGAGATTCGGTAGGTAAGGTCCTCATAGTAGGAGAGAGCATATTCAGCTGGTATGTTCAATTCCCCTGCAAAATGGTCTATTAGTGTTCTGCACAGATCAAACTGTAGGGGAGGTCTGTCAGGTAGGCCTTCATTGACTTTGAAGGCTCGTAATACTCGTTCTCGTGAATTCATTTGCTTCTCCCTTAATCCATATGAAAAACTTCTTCAAGTTCGACTGTGACCGGTGAGTTATCCTCATGAGTCTCCATGATATCTGCCATAAAAGCCCACCATCGTTGTACGATCTCTAGAGTGCCAAGCTCCTGAGATCCCCCCTCGCCTACATTCTTCTGTACAGCGAACAAGGTATCAGTCTCTTCATCTAGGAAGATCGTATAATCTCTCACTCCACTCTCAACAAGAAGTTGTTTTAGTTCAGGCCAGATCTCATCGTGTCTTTTTCTATATTCCTCTTTCATACCAGGAAGTAATCTCATCTTAAAACTGCTTTGTCTCATAGTCAGGCCTCCACCATCCCAGATTCTCTCTGTTGCTTTCTCAGTTTTCTCTTTGCTTTTACCGTATCAAGGAATCCCGGTAGGAGAACAGCTACGATCAACAGGAGTCCTGTTGAGATGATCATGACCTTTGCAGACAGATTTATCAATCCCATACCGAATTTCAGATAGCCAAGGAGAAAGATAGCCATAAGGACCCCGAACATGTTCCCTTTACCACCATTGATGGAAACACCACCAAGAACTACTAAGGTAATGACTTCCATATCCCAGCCAAGTGCGATATTAGGTCTAGTACTTCCTATTCTTGAAGTCAATAATACTGCCGCGATACCACAGAATAGCCCCATGAGGGCAAAATTGATGAACCGTGCTCTATCAACTTTCACACCAGAGAACCGAGCTGCCTCTTTTGAATTACCGATCGCATACAGTTTTCTACCATATTGAGTCTTATGTAAGATGAATCCCATGATCGCGGCTAAGACTAGGAACAGTATCAGTTCAAAGGGGATAATAGTCTCCCCGATATAACCCTGTCCGAAGTATGCGAACTTCTCAGGATATTTGGTATATGCCTGATCTTCCAATACCGCTTGAGAGATCCCTCTAAATAGCGATTGGGTTGCGAGGGTCACAGCGATTGCTGGCATCTTGAAGCTGGTGACGAAGAATCCGTTTACCATACCTGCAGATAATCCAACGATCAATCCTATGACAACGATCCCAGCCGCCCCTACTTCATGACTTGAGGCAAACCCCATTGAGAAGGAGCATAAAGCTATGATCGATGCGATCGATATATCGATATCACCTGACATGATGATGAATATCATCGGGAGAGCCATGATGGCCTTTTCCATGAAGGTGAAGGTCGAGTTCATCAAGTTAAAATAATCGAGAAAATAGGGTGAAAGGTTTGAGAACAAGATGAATTCAAATATGATCAATAGAGCCAAGATCACTTCCCATTTGGAAAATATCACAATCAACCGTTCTTTTAGACTACTTTCATCAACAAGTCTTGAACCGCTGACTAACTCACGTTTTTTCTCAGCCATCATTGCTGCCTCCCCTTTAAGAATTCTTGTTCTCTTCTCTTCTCAGATAGTGTGTTGATCAACATTGCGGTCAGTACGATCGCACCTTGAATGAACAGCTGATAAAAAGGAGAAAGATTGATAACGGGTAGAGCATTATTGATTATTCCCAGGAACAGAGCTCCTAAGACGACTCCAACGACTGCACCGGAACCTCCGGCAATACTAACGCCACCGATAACACAAGCTGCTACGGTCTGAAGTTCGAAACCTGCAGCAGTCTCGTTGACTGCTGCTGCGAAACGTGAGGTCCACATGACTCCTGCGAGTCCACTTAATACTCCACTCAAAGTGAAGATGGTCATATGGACCTTCTTCTCTTCTACTCCGACGAACTTTGCAGCGATTTTATTACCGCCAATCGCATAGATCTCACGACCGCGTTTCGTATACTTACTGAAATAGAACATGATCACTGAGACGACAACTCCCCACCAGATCAGATTACTGATACCGAGAAAATCACCGTGTGGTAGATTCATATAGGATTCAGTCATCTCATGTGCTGTGACCCACTGTCCTCCACTGATGACGAAGGTCAACCCTCGGTAGATACTCATAGTTCCCAAGGTCGTAATGATCGGAGGTACTTTACCATATGCTACAGCAGCACCATTGATCATTCCAAGGACCATTCCGATAAGCATACCGATGAGCAGGACCAATCCAGCTGGCATCCCAGGATAATACTGGTTTACCATAGAAGCGGACATTCCCGATAATCCGATCATCGAAGCGACAGATAGGTCAATCCCTCCTGTGAGTATGACGAAGAACTGTCCTATCGAAACCATGACCAGTATTGATGTATCGTTCACGATACGTTCTATATTGGTAAAAGATACGAACCCTGGAGCTCTCATAGTAACCACGAACAACAGGATCCCAATGAGTATGATAAGACTGGTTTCTCTATTTTGTGTTATTTTCTTGATTGATGCTCGTAAACTCATAGAGCAACCCCCTCTTCTTTATGCCCCGTGGCAGCTTTGATCACATTGTCAGAGTTCGCCTCTTCACGTGAGAAATCACCGGTCATCTTCCCTTCATGCATCACGATGACTCGGTCAGCCATACCAAGAACTTCTGGAAGCTCTGACGAGATGAGAATGACAGCTAAGCCTTGAGAAGCCATCTCAGAGATGAACTCATGAACAGCAGCTTTCGTTGCAACATCGATACCTTTCGTTGGTTCATCAAGGATCAATATCCTTGGTTTGGTTGCCAGCCATTTTGCCAATACGACTTTCTGTTGGTTCCCTCCTGACAAGGTGTCTGCATTAACCTGCCAACCTGCAGCACGTATCTCCATCTTCTCTCCAAAGGTCTTTGTCACCTCTATCTCTTTCTTATTACTGATGATCCCGTATTTCGAGAGTTTGTTTATCTGTGGTAATGTGATGTTCTTCGATATAGACATCTCAAGGATCACTCCTTGACTCTGCCTATCTTCTGGGACAAATGCTATCCCGTATTTCATAGCATCATTTGGGTTATTTATATGGACTTCCTTCCCATCAAGAGAGACAGTACCAGCATTTCGTTTATCGATTCCGAAGATCGTCCTCATCACTTCACTTCTTCCGGCTCCGATAAGCCCGAAAAACCCGAGGATCTCCCCTTCATGAAGGTCAAAGGATATGTTTTTAAAGTACCCAACCTGTGCCAGATTCTTCACTGACAACATAGTCTTTCCAAGTTTCACATCTTTTTTAGGATACATCTGATCAAGAGACCTTCCGACCATCATCGTCACGATCTCATCAACATTCGTATCAGCGACTTTCCCCTCTCCAATATATTTACCATCTCTAAGGACTGTGAAATAGTCACAGATCTCAAAGATCTCATCAAACTTATGAGAGATGAAAATGATCGCTTTCCCTGCCTCTTTGAGTCTTCTGACTATCTTATAGAGCTCTTCAACCTCTCGTAATGAGAGAGCAGAGGTGGGTTCATCCATGATGACCACCTGTGCATTCAATGATAATGCTTTAGCGATCTCTACCATATGTCTTTGTGCTACACCAAGGTTCTTCACCAAGAAATTGCAGTCTATATCAAGCTCAAGCTCATCAAGTAGTGCTTGTGTCTCTCTTTGCATAGCTTTCCAGTCTATTCGTTTAGTCTTTCCTGTAGTGATATGGTGTCCCATGAAGATATTCTCAGCCACGGACAATTCAGAGAACATCGAAGCTTCCTGATGGATTGCTGCGATCCCTGCATTCTGTGCATCAAGGGCATTCTTGAAAGATAGGTTGTTCCCTTTATAGAGTACATCACCTGCTGTAGGGAAATAGACACCAGTCAATATCTTGACGAGTGTTGATTTCCCTGCACCATTCTCTCCTATAAGGGCATGTACTTCACCAGATCTAATGGTAAGATGTACTCCATCAAGAGCCTTGATACCAGGAAAATATTTTGTGAGGTTCTTAACCTCTAGTAGTATTTCTGACAAACTGAACTCCTCGCATGATAGGGCACGCCCTATCAAAGTTATAAAAAAGCAGGTCTTACTCAAGACCTGCTTTTCTAGCCTTATCTAGAATGTTCTCTAGAAAATCTCTGCATATTTAGCAATATTCTCTGCTGTGAATACAAATGGAGTTCCCATGATTGTCACTCCGTCTTCACCGATGGTTACCTTTCCCATTCTTCCGCAATCAACTACGTCGCCAGGGTTACCTTCTACAGCACCTGTTGCTAGAGCGTAGAGAATATAGGTTGAGGTGTATCCGAGGTCTACGGGATTCCAGAGAGCCATCTGTCTACATGTACCATTCTCAATATACTGTCTCATCTCTGATGGAAGTCCAAGACCTGTTAACTGAACCTGACCCTTCTTTCCTTCATCTTCGATAGCTTTTGCTGCTGCTAAGATTCCGATAGTAGTTGGAGAGATGATACCTGCGAGTTCTGGGTATTTTTCCATGAGTCCAACTGCTTCACGATAGCTCTTATCTGATGCATCATCACCATATACTACTTCTACTAATTCCATATCTTTGTATGCTGGTTTCTTGACCTCTTCTTTCATCCAACCGATCCATGAATTCTGGTTAGTTGCCTGTGATGTTGCTGATAATACTGCTACTTGACCTTTATAGTCACAGAGTTCTGCGATCAATTCAATCTGCTGTCGTCCGATCAGTTCTTCATCTGATGGAGCAAGATCAACGATTCTTCCGCCTGATGCGATACCTGAGTCAAATGAGATCACTTTGATACCAGCTTTCATAGCTTTCTTAGCTACAGGGATCAATGCATCTCTGTCATTAGCAGAAATAGCGATACCATCTACTTTCTGTGCGATCAAGGCCTCAATGATCTCAATCTGACCTTCAGCTGTTGATGATGAAGGACCTTGATACATAGATACTACATTCTCAAGTTCTCCTGCAGCTTCCTGACCACCATCTGCTACTGCTTCAAAGAACCCATTTCCTAGACTCTTCACTAATAGTACCAGTTTCATATCTTCATCAGCCTTTGCTGTTTCCTGTGCACCTCCTGCATAGATGAAACTTGCAGCAATTGCTAGAACCATGATGATCGATAACAATCTTTTCATAATTAGACACTCCTTTTGTTTGTTACTAAAATTGTATCACCAAAGAGAAAGCCCCTGTTAGGGTCATTATCTACGGTAATGGTATCA
>CAZLZY010000043.1:0-11954 GCA_964564075.1 uncultured Spirochaetales bacterium | reverse complement strand
ATCTTCTTGGGAAGTCCTGAACGAGTGGACTCTTGCGCCGAAGAGTGCTGAGTTCTTCTCATATTCACCATAGGCTGGATCTAATATGAGGACCTCATCCCCAGGTTCGATGAAACAGAGAGATAAGAGGAATATTCCCTGACTGATCCCGTTAACTACGAGAAGCTCTTCTTGCGGGATATCAAAATGTGTTGATATACTCTGTATTAACTCACTTGCATGAGGATCTGGGTAGTTAAGAGGATCGCTGGTTTGAATCGCCTCCTTTACCTTAGGTGGTAGAGGGTATGGATTCAAAGAGACAGAGAAATCGATAAGATCTGGATGATCTTTTAGTAGTCTACCCCCATGATAGACTGGCGGTATTTCATTGAACCTCAAGTTGAATCTATAATCCATAGCCAAATCCTTTAAGCAGGATAAGGGTGAAGATGAAGAAGAGGTAGCCACTCTTCTTGCATACAGAGATGCCCTTGATCAGATGAATGATCTTGGGTTCTCTCCCTGCAGGGTTCAGAACATAACAGTCCTGTTTGCCCAACTGGATCCCTAATACTCCGGCAAGGGCTGCCATGGTCCACCCTGCATTGGGGCTATCAGTCTTACTGTGGTCATGAAGAAGAACCCGAAGTCCCCGATGGAGACCTACTGAGATCAAGCCTGCTAAGAGGATGACGAACCCGGTAATACGTGCAGGTATGAGATTCAAGAGGTCATCAAGCCTCGCCGGGAATTTCCCAAGCCACTCTCTCTCAGGATCTCTATAGCCAAGCATCGCATCACAGGTATTGATCACTCGATAGATCACCGCTCCGGGGA
Source organism: uncultured Spirochaetales bacterium (assembly GCA_964564075.1). Taxonomy (GTDB): domain Bacteria; phylum Spirochaetota; class Spirochaetia; order CAKZLE01; family CAKZLE01; genus CAKZLE01. Next base: position 11,135 of record CAZLZY010000043.1, on the reverse strand, counting down.
GTCCAAAAACGAGATACATACATAATGGTGCAGTCAGCCCATCAGTCAGATTCTCTGATAGAGACTCTAGCGTCGCAGCACATACTTCACTCTCATTCAGCTGTGATGTATCACGGCTGACAAGATGGTAGGAGAGGCTTCTTCTCGCCCCTGTGATATTACCTGACTCAAGCTCAGCTAAGATGATCTCCCCCACCTGAAGGAGACGATTGAAGGAGATGGTGAGAAATAGGAGGAATCCTATGATGATCGATGTAATAACATCTGGAAGACTTGCATAAGAGAGGAATTGGGTTATGGTATGAGCTACCAGACCAAAGCTGGCAGCTGGTATCAATGTGATCAGCACTCCCTTCATGAATGCAAGAGTCCTATTCTTAGGTGCCTTCTTTCTCCATAACCCATAGATAATCTTCCCCATCCATGCCGTAGGATGCAGTGCATTCGGAGGGTCTTTGAATAGGATGTCTAGCGTGATGGCAAGAAGTATAGATAACATCCTTATAATCCTATGATCGAATCAAGAAGCTTCATATCAAGATGCTCCTCGATGATATCTGCGAGTCTTTCAAGCTCTTCTTCTCTTTTCTCTTTCAAAGAGATCGGAGCCATAATCGAATCCCAACCGATCGAACGTAACCATGATCTTCTGAAATCAGGGGTATCGAATACTCCATGAAGATAGGTTCCCCATACATTGCTATCAAGAGCGAAGGCTCCATCAGTATGCTCATCAGTGATGGTGAATAAGGGGTGTGCCTTCGTATTGAGACGAGTCGTTCCCATATGGATCTGATACCCGATCGCTTCGATCGGCGTAGTGTTCGAGGTGAAAGGATTATCATGACAGAGTCTGGCTTGTGTCTGGACAGTCTCTTTTTCTGAGGTCATCTCAGTCTCGACATCAAGGAGGCCTAGACCTGCTAGAGAACCTGATACCCCTTCGAGTCCCTCAGGATCGATGATCGTCTTACCGAGCATCTGGTATCCTCCGCAGATGCCGGAGACCGAGACACCTCTGTGTGAGGCTGCTATGATCTCTCTTGCAAGACCGGTACTCTTCAACCAGATCAGATCAGGCATGGTAGTCTTAGACCCTGGAATGAGGATCGCTTGTGGATTGCCTAACTCATCTACGGATTGTATGAATCTGATCCGGATGTTCTCTTCTAGGGTCAGAGCATCAAAATCATCATAGTTCGATATATGGGGTAATCTGATCACTGCGATATCAAAAGAGCCCTCCCCGAACGATTGTTGTTCATCGAGGAACACCGAGTCTTCCTGTGCGAGTTGAAGATCTTTGATATAGGGCAGGACACCGACGGTCGGCCGGTTCCCGGTAAGAGCTTCAAGCATCTTTAGTCCAGGGGTTAGGAGGTCGATATTCCCTCTGAACTTATTTATCAAGAACCCTTTTATCAGATCCTGTTCTTGAGGATCAAGAAGTCCCAAGGTTCCATATAGGAATGCAAACACTCCCCCGCGATCGATATCAGCAGTCAATAATACTGGTGCATTCAGGTAGGTGGCTACTTTCATGTTCACGATCTCATGTTCTTTCAAGTTGATCTCAGCAGGAGATCCTGCTCCTTCGACAAAGATGATATCGCTCTCAGCTTTAAGGGTCTCAAGTGCGGTGGTGATCTCTTTCCATAACGTTGGTTTCGCAGAATAGTAGTCGATCCCCCGTAACTGTTTCCAGGGTTTACCCATGAGAACGATCTGTGATGAGCCATCACTCTCTGGTTTGAGAAGGATAGGATTGAAGAGTACTGAAGCCTCTTTTCCTGCTGCGATAGCCTGCATAGCTTGAGCTCTTCCGATCTCAAGCCCTTCCGGTGTCACAAAGGAGTTCAAGGCCATATTCTGACTCTTGAAGGGGGAGACGTTATACCCTCTTCGAGTATAGATCCTACATAGGGCCGTGACGAGGAGACTTTTTCCCACATTGGACGAGGTCCCCTGAATCATGAGTGATCGTGCTGACAAATCGTCCTCCTTTTCTGACATGAGATCAGTTTGATACCAAGTTTATGTCTTCTGCATACCATGTTACGCTAGCCATGTAAATAGCCAAACTTGAAAATAGTGTTGCTGGATTCTGGTAAGACTCTCCTGTCAGTATGAGGTATCAGAAGCCTTCAGTAGTATATACTACATCTCTTTTTAGTCTGTTATAAGCTCTTGTTTGTTTTCCCATACGAGACCGAAGCTCTCCAAATTTTGGGTGATCTCTGCAAACCTTTGGGCATCAACGATTCACTGAAGAAGTCTTCTTTGATCTCTCCTTGAGTACTCAAACAGTGCTCAGCAATATTCTTATGAGTTCCTGAACATGTATTTTCCCCTGTTTTGTGGGAGCATCGATAGATTCCTTCGCTTTGGATTTCTTAGAGTACTTTTCACTAAAAGAGACAAACTATCATTATTCTCTCTTCTTTCTTATTATGGCAGTCCTTCAGGTACGGAAAGCCGTATCCTAATACGTTGAATCGTAACGTCCTACTGCGATATTATTCCCATACTCTACCTTCCTCGGTTGCATATAGCATTTTATTCGTTGTATTATCTGAAGTACTGATACCTGTATCTTTTGGAGGCATGATGAGTACTAAGAAGACGGTAGAACAGATAAATGAGAAGATCAAGAAAGGCGAAGCTGTAGTAGTCACTGCAGAAGAAGTATCAAAGATGGCACAGACCATGTCCCCTGCTGAGATCCTAGAGAAAGTCGATGTCGTTACAACAGCGACCTTCGGACCTATGTGCTCTTCTGGTGCCTTTGTGAATTTCGGTCATTATAGTCCTCCTATCAGAATGGAAGAGATATCCCTCAATGATGTCCCCGTATCAGGTGGACTGGCTGCCGTAGATACCTATATCGGAGCAACTTCAGAATCTCGCTTCGACCATACCTATGGTGGTGCACATGTCATCGAGGATCTGATCGCCGGTAAGGATATCAAGCTCAAGGCAAGGGCGAAGGGAACAGATTGTTATCCCAATAAAGAGGTCGAGACTATCATCAACAAGGATAGTGTCAATGAGTTCTATCTCTATAACCCAAGGAACGCCTACCAGAACTATAGTGTAGCCGTAAACACAAAACACAAGACGATATATACCTATATGGGAACATTGCTACCGAATATCGGGAATGCGACCTATTCAACATCAGGGGAGCTGAGTCCTCTCCTTAATGATCCTGCATTCAGGACCATCGGGATAGGGACAAGGATCTTTCTTGGTGGGACACAAGGGTATGTCTCCTGGTATGGGACACAGTTCAATACCCTGAAACCTAAGAATGAGTTCGGTATCCCCACGAGTAACGCAGGAACGATCGCTGTGATCGGTGATGCGAAAGAGATGTCCACAGAATATATCAAAGCAGCATATTTTGAGAAATATGGGATATCGATCTTCATTGGTATTGGTATCCCTATCCCTATGCTAGATGAAGATGTGGCAAAAGCCTGCATGATCAGGAATGTGCAGATAGAGACTCAGATCATTGACTACAGTGAACCTGATAAACCCTCTCTTGGGGTCGCTAATTATGAACAGCTCAGATCAGGCAGCATAGAGATCAATGGTAAGAAGGTAAAGACAGCCCCTATGTCAAGTTTGATGAAGGCACGAAAGATCGCTGCTGAACTGAAGAGCTGGATAGATAAAGGTGAGTTCTATATCACACAACCGGTAGAGCTCTTTCCGAAAGAGAGTACCGTAAAAAGTCTGAAACAACGTTAAGGGGTAGATGATGAAGAATAAATATATATTACGATTTTCACCTGAGACAGTAAAAAAACCTCTTGTTTCGGATCTTGTAAGAAAATACGATGTAAGTGTGAATATCCTGAATGCAGATATCTCATCAGGAAGAGACGGGATGCTCGTCGTTGAGCTAGAGGGAACAGAAGAGGCAATAGAGAACAGTATCAAAGACCTGATTGCTGATGGAGTCAAATGTTCTCCTCATGTGAAGGCGTTAGTCTTCAGACAGGATGAATGTGTTGCCTGTGGTAGTTGTACAGCAGTCTGCTTCTCCGGTGCACTACAGATGAATCAGGAGACCTGGGAACTTGAGTTCGATCAGGATAGCTGTATCGTCTGTGGATTATGTGTAGATGCCTGTCCCCTGCGCTTATTCACTATCACGAGAGAGACAGAGTAGTAGAGGCTCTAAGTGGAAGGATTCGGTCCAAGGTCATATAGAGCTGAGATGGGGGCTAGGCGGTTCACTCCGACAGTCGTATCAGTCGAGCAGACAGATCTCTGGATCGGGATAGACCATGAGTCTTTCAGTAGGATAGATCCTGATGAACTAACTGAAGTGATCCGAAAGGAGATCATCAGATTACGTGAAGCTATTATCACCTATGAAATAACCCATAAAGGCTTTATTGCATCATTATTACCTGAATCACCTGATGATATGGCCCCTAAGGTCATCCAGGAGATGATCATTGCAACAAAGATTGCAGGGATCGGACCGATGGGTGCAGTCGCAGGAACGATATCTGAGAGGATCGGTACGCATGTAAAAGAACATTTTTACATCGAAGAGATAGCTGTTGAGAATGGTGGTGATATCTATGTTGATATCAAAGATGATCTGGTATTGAAGATCTTTGCAGGAGCTTCTCCCCTATCTGATAAGTTGGGGATCACCATACCTGTTGAGCTCAGTCCTCTAGGAATCTGTACATCAGCAGGAACAGTAGGTCCCTCTTTGAGTCTTGGTAGTGCAGATGCCGTGATGATCGCCTGCAGGGATACGGCTTTAGCAGATGCCTATGCAACAGCATTCGGTAATCTGATCAAGACTAAAGATGATGTAGATTCTGTGATAGATACCATCCGATCGATTGATGCAGTACTCGCAGCTGTTATCATAAAAGATGACAAAGCTGGAATATGTGGAAGATGTGAGGTTAAAATATATCGATGAATAGAATAGATAATGTATACGACGAAGCAGAGAAACGGATCCTCGTACTTGATGGTGCCATGGGATCTCTCCTCCAAAGATACGAACTCACTGAAGATGATTTCAGAGGGGATAGTATGGATGAGATACTACCCGAGGTCTCTATACCCTTGAAGGGATGTAATGATCTGCTCTCTCTCACTCGATATGACGTGATCCATGAGATCTATCAGGGCTATGTTGATGCTGGAGCCGATATCATATCAACGAATACCTTTGGTGCGACTCCGATCACGCTTGCAGATTATGGTCTGCAGGAACTCGCCTATGATATGAACCTTGCTTCTGCTGAACTTGCGAGAATGGTCGTCGATGAAGCAGAACGCAGTGATGGGAAGATGAGATTCGTAGCAGGTTCTATAGGACCTACGAACAAGACCGCATCTATCTCTCCGAAAGTCGATGATCCTGGATATCGTGAGGTATCGTTCCAGGATCTCGTAGACTCCTACACTATACAGATAAAAGGACTTCTCGATGGAGGAGTCGATATCCTCCTCATCGAGACCGTATTTGATACCTTGAACTGCAAGGCTGCACTATTCGCTGCTAAGAAGATCCTAGATGAGAAAGGGATGCTCACCAAGAACCCTTTCCCGATCATGGTATCTGGTACTATCAGTGATGCCAGTGGAAGGACCCTCTCAGGGCAGACCGTAGAAGCTTTCATCGTCTCTTTAGAACATGCGAATCTCTTCAGTATCGGATTGAACTGTTCAATGGGAGCAGAGGAGATGAGACCTCATCTTGAGACTTTATCCTCTCATGCGACGACTCATGTGAGCGCCCATCCCAATGCTGGTCTTCCTGATCGAAATGGTGATTATACGCAGAGTGCCGAGAGGATGGGAACTATACTTGAGAAGTTCCTTGCAGATGGGCTCCTGAATATCATCGGAGGATGCTGTGGAACCACTTATGAACATATTCGAGTAGTTTCGCAACTAGCTATGCGATTCAGTCCTAGAAAGATACCTAAGCCTTCGAAGATCACCTCTCTTAGTGGATTGGAACCCTTACGTATGACCTCTGATCTGAACTTCATCAATATCGGAGAGAGGACTAATGTCGCAGGTTCGAAGAAGTTCGCTCGATTGATCAAAGAAGAGAAGTTCGAGCAGGCTATCAATATAGCAAGGTCTCAGGTCCTCAATGGTGCTCAGATCATCGATATCTGTATGGATGATGCGATGCTCGATGCCAAAGTATCTATGAACAGATTCCTTCAGCTGATAGCTGCAGAACCCGATATCGCACGAGTCCCGATCATGGTGGATTCCTCTGATTGGGAGGTGATCCTTACAGGACTTGCCTGTCTTCAAGGAAAAGGTATCGTGAACTCCATCAGTCTGAAAGAGGGTGAAGAGCTCTTCATCGAACGAGCAAAGAGTATCAATTCCTATGGCGCTGCTATGGTCGTCATGCTCTTCGATGAGACAGGGCAGGCTGATACCTATGAGAAGAAGATCCAGATCGCAGAGCGTTCCTATACCTTATTGACCCAGGAGGCAGGAGTCCTGCCTGAGAATATCATCTTTGATCCGAATGTGTTGGCCATAGCTACCGGTATGAATGAACATGACCGGTATGCAAAAGATTTCATAGATGCAGTGGGCTGGATAAAACAGAATCTTCCCCACGCTAAAGTAAGTGGAGGAGTCAGTAATCTCTCCTTCTCTTTTAGAGGTAACAATACGATCAGAGAAGCGATGCATTCAGTCTTTCTCTATCATGCCATAGCGAATGGAATGGATATGGGTATTGTTAACCCAGCGATGATAACCCTGTATGATGATATCCCTAAAGCCCTTCTCGAAGTAGTAGAAGCTGCGATCCTTTACCGGGATCCGGCTGCTGCTGAGGCTCTTATCGAGTATGCCGAGAGTATGGTAGCAGATGAGATGAAGGGGTCTGCAAAGAGGGGAAAACAGGCAGACAGCAGTTGGCGAAAGACCTCTGTCGAAGAACGTCTTACCTACAGTCTGATGAAGGGATTCACCGAGTTTCTAGAGTCTGACCTTCAGGAGGCTATTGATAGACTCCTTTCTGAGAAACAAGAGGTCGTATCACTTGTCGAAGGTCCTCTTATGAAGGGGATGAGACAGGTCGGAATACTCTTTGGAGAGGGGAAGATGTTCCTCCCTCAAGTAGTGAAGAGTGCTCGAGTGATGAAGAGAGCTGTGGAATACCTACAACCCTATATCGAAGAAGAGAAATCTGGAACAGGTTCTACGACTCTTGGAAAGATGCTCATGGCAACCGTGAAAGGTGATGTACATGACATCGGGAAGAATATCGTATCAGTAGTTCTTGCCTGTAATGGTATAGAGATCATAGACCTTGGTGTCATGGTCCCGGCAGAGAAGATCATCGAGACAGCGATCGCTGAACAGGTAGATATCATCGCTTTGAGCGGATTGATCACGCCCTCTCTTTCTGAGATGATCCATGTAGCGAAAGAGCTTGAGAGACGCGGGATGTCCCTACCATTACTTGTTGGTGGCGCCACTACCTCGATCGAACATACGGCTATCAAGATCGCACCAAACTACAGTGGCCCTGTTGTACATACAAAAGACGCCTCGGCTGGAGTTGAGGCTGCGATTCAGCTGCTGAACGTGAAGAAGAGACAGACCTTCGTACATCAACTCGATGAGCAGTATCAGCAGATCAGAGATGAGCTTTCAACGGGAAGTAAGAAGAAGCTTGATCTATTGAAATTCGAAGAGGCAAAAGAGTTAGGGGTAACTCACCGATTGGAGATACCTGCAAAGAGGCCGGTTTCTCCGGGTGTTCATCATATAGAACTCACATTGGACGAAGTCATCCCCTCTATCAACTGGAAGATGTTCTTGAATACTTGGAAGCTCCCTTTCAAAGCAAAGGAAGCCCAGGAACTGATCATAGATGCAAAGAAGATCTTATCAGAGCTCAAAGATTCTCTGAAGCTTCGAGCTTCCTTCGGATTATTTCCCTCGCATCGCATTGGTGGTGATGTAGCACTGAAGACAACTGATGATACGAGAGTACTTCACTTCCTCAGACAGCAGGAAAGATCCCTTGAAGGATTATCGATCGCCGACTATATCTCTGAAGATGAAGACTATATGGGAGTCTTTGCCAATACTGCAGGACTCGGCTTAAAGGAATTACTCGCAGAGTGTGGCACTGATGATTATCGTGCTCTACTCATTCAGAGTCTTTCAGATAGATTAGCTGAAGCATCAAGTGAATATATGCAGAAAAGGGTCTTTAGTGAATTCTGGGGATATGCAACAGAAGAGTTCGTTGGGATACGACCCGCTCCTGGTTATCCTATGTGCCCAGATCATTCAGAGAAACAGACGATCCTTGACCTCCTTGGAGGAAGTAACGCAACTGGAATCACCTTGACTGAATCTCAAGCAATGATCCCAACAGCATCCGTATGTGGATATTACATCGCACATCCTGGTGCGAACTATTTTTCTGTTGGGAAGATCGGTGAAGATCAACTCTCCGATTATGCGAAGAGAAAAGAGATAGCAGTTACTGAAGCGAGTCGTTGGCTTGCACAGCTTCTAGTCACAGAATAAGAAAGGAAGAAATATGAAAGTAATTGATATCATCAACGAAGCAAAACGACCGTTATTTACTATGGAACTTCTTCCTCCAATGAAAGGCAAGAAGATCGATAGTATATTTGATGCAGTTGAGACGGTAAGAGAGTTCGAACCTGCCTATATCAACTTCACCTATCATCAGCAAGAGACGATCTTCAAAGAGAGACCTGATGGCCTCATAGAACGAAGAGTGATCAGGAAGAGACCTGGGACTGTCGCTCTATCTGCAGCAGTGAAGAATAAGTTCAATATTGAAGTAGTCCCCCACCTCATTTGTGGTGGATTCTCAAAAGAAGAGACAGAGGATGCCCTTATCGAGTTGAACTTTCTCGGGATCGATAATGTCTTCGCTCTCCGTGGAGATCCTCCAAGAGGTGAGAAACGATTCACCCCTCATGAGAATGGTCTAGCTCATACGAATGAGATGGTCGATCAGATCATGGATCTTAATAATGGGATCTATCTAGATGAGCTCGTTGGGAATCCTGAACCTACCTCCTTCTGTGTTGGTGTTGCCGGTTATCCGGAGAAACACTTTGAATCACCGAATATTGACGAAGATATCAAGATGTTGAAGCAGAAGGTAGATGCTGGAGCAGAGTATATCGTTACTCAGATGTTCTTCATCAATCAATCCTATTTTGACTTTGTTGATGCGTGCCGAGCTGCAGGGATCACCATACCCATCATCCCTGGTATCAAACCGATAACGCTCTTATCTGATATGCAACTTCTTCCTCAGACGTTCAGTATCGATCTGCCCGAGGAACTTGTAGAGGCTGTGAAACCATGTAAGACGAATATAGAAGCTAGAGCTGTTGGAAGAGAGTTCACCATCAGACAATCAAAGGAACTCCTTGCGTATGGTGCCCCTGGTATTCACTACTATACTCTTGGAAAGACGAAGAACTTAGGAAAGATCGTTAAAGAAGTTTTCTAGAAAAGGTGGTATTTGATGACAAACCAAGCCTCTATTGATGAACTAGAAGCAGAGATCAAAGAATATAATGATGAGCGAGATAGGATAAGACAGATGCTTGGCCGTATCGGTGGTACAACAGATATTCGTCGTCATAAGCTCCTAAATTGGGCTATCCTTGCTGTGACGGTAGGATTGTTCGTACTAGAGATGACCACACACATCTTACCTACCCTTATATCCCTTGAGGTAGGCCTCCTGTTAATCAGTCTGAAGATCATCATGTTGATCCAGTCGATCCTAAAGCAGAATCACTTTGAATTCTGGATGCTCCACAGTATTGAGTATAGGATAAATGAGCTGAATAAACGAGTAATAGGGATAGAGAACAACTATATTAATAGACAGGATCAGGATGCAGGAAATAAAGAAAAAGAAGAAGACTAAACCTCAGAAGATCAAAAAGGTCATCAGGGTATTACAGGTCCTTGTTGGGATATATGGGATACTCTTTGGAATCGCAGGTATCGCTGACCATGCATTGTTCTCCATAGCACACGATTGGGGAAGAATGAATAGCCTACTGGTGCTTTTCATCTCAGTCCTGCTTCTTATATCAGGAGCTTTGACTATCGCTTCACTGTTCTCAACTCCAAAGACAAAGATCCTGACCCATTCGTTGAATCTTGTGGTGGGACTCTGGATAGTGGTCGTGGTCCTTCTCGACTTCGTAGGTCAGTTCAGCTCCTCTGCACCATTTCTCTTCGTGACCTGGTTACCGACCTTCCTCTCTCATCTGATCATCATCACAGTTCTCTTCTTAGTCAGACTCGAACGTCTGTAATAGGACTCTTCCTGCAGACCTATCCATGATAGTCTTTTTCGCTGATTCGAAATGATCTTGTGGGATCCTTCCGATGATACGGATCTCCGTTGCAAAATCTTCAGACAGATCATCTGCCCTATGCTCGATTAAGAGAGTATGAATAGGTGTATATAGATCATAGGGTACCTCTAGAAGAATACGAGTCCTCTCAATGAGCTCCTCTGAAGGGATACCGGCAATACTTTCTTGAGTTGCCTGGGTATAGGCTTTGACTAGCCCCCCCGTACCGAGTTTCGTACCACCAAAATAGCGGACGATGAGGACTAGGATATGAGTCAGACCACTTCCTTTTAGGACCTCTAAGGCAGGTCTACCAGCGGTATTCTTTGGTTCATGATCATCACTCATCCCAAACTGATCACCATGAAATCCCAAAACAAAAGCATGGACGACATGAGAGGCATTGGGATGTAGTTTCCATAGGTGTTTTATAAGAGGTTTTACCTCATCCGTAGAGGTGATTGGGTATGCATGGGCGATGAACTTAGATCGTTTGATCTCAATCTCAGCCAGCTGTTCGGTAGTAGGGATACGCATGGTTAGAGTCTAACATAGATATGAGAGGCTACCAAGTATGGCCGAACATATTATCTTCATCATACGTTGATGCAGTAATCGAAGCTGTATTAAGTAGTTCTATATCGCTATCAGATAGAGGATCCTTATGGTAGGTGATCAGCTCATCGAGTTGCATCTGGTTTCTACATCCTAATATGATCGTATCCACTTCAT
>CAZLZY010000042.1:0-12052 GCA_964564075.1 uncultured Spirochaetales bacterium | reverse complement strand
GTGTAAGTTCGTTCAAGATTCTCTACTGTTTGGTGCTGTTATACGGATTCTAGAAGAAGAAAAAGAAGTTACTAGAGCCCTTTAAAAGGCTGAAAAAAGAGATAAAGTGCAAGTAAGGATTGATAAAATTACAAAAAAAATTCAAAAAGATGATAGAGCTCGGGAGAAACAAGTTAAATAATATGGGTTGAAACCTGCGTCAACTACAAGTTGATTTACGCTTACGATAGTTCGAAGATTGATGACTGCTTCGATATCACCTCGAATATGGATGATCCCAAGAACATAATCTGGACATCCGGGAATGAAGGTTATGGGAAGGTTTGGTTGGACCTTCTTCACTTGGCTACTATGCAGGGCCTATCGTGAGTTATCAAGAGTGAAAATCAAAAATGATTCCTTCTGTTCATCGAACAGTTCATCCTGTAGCTTCTCCTGATCTGTCATAATCCCTCCGCTGATGATACTCTCTTAGTTTGTACTATATAGAATGGGGGATGATCACGCAACAGAAAAGGCAGTAGGAGAGTCTGAACTGCCCCCCCCCTTGAAGGTGGAGATATTACTAGATAAGACTACTTGCCTGCAGTATTGTACCTAAGAACGGTAGTCTGATTTCACTGAATTCTCTTTCAAGTATACCATGAAACACCCCTTTAGCATATAAAGGGGTGTTTCATGGAGGCTATGATATGGATTTGTTACCTATAGCATTGAAGGGAAGGGCAGATCTGGTTCTATCGCGAAGGCATCTTCGAATCCTCTTCTATAGTTATATTCCATCCTATCCTTATCCTGAGGCCAGGTGAATTTACCACCGACCTGCCAGATGAATGGTTTGAACTTGTACTGCAGTCTGTATCGTTTCATCTCCCAAAGGACCTGGATCTCTTTGGGGTCGGCCTGGAAGTTGGTCCAGATATCATGATGGATAGGTATGACTACCTTAGTGTTAAGGCATTCAGCCATGCGGAGCATATCGACAGCAGTCATCTTATCTGTCATCCCTCTGGGGTTCTCACCAAATGAGCCGAGTGCTACATCGATCTTGTGATCATTACCATGTTTCGCATAATGGTTAGAGTAGTGTGAGTCACCACTGTGGTAGAGATTACCACCAGGTGTGGAGATTAGATAGTTCACTGCCAATTTATTCATATCTCGTGGCATCTTGTCTTTGAGGATCATCCCCTTAGGTGCCGTTACGAGTTCTGTTCTATCAAAAGATTCTAAAGCGGTGATTGTCGTATCCTTGACGGTCACCGTATCACCAGGTTTCATAGCGATACATCGTTCAGCTGGGACTCCCCATGATACCCAAAGGTCAACACAAGCTTGTGGCCCGATAAAAGGTACTGAGCTGTCACAATTCTGCATGACTGCAGCTGCGACGTTCTCATCAATATGATCACCATGATCATGAGTTGAGAGGATAGCATCTACCTCTTTGATCGCAAAAGGGTCGAGTACACAGGGAACATTTCGTAAGTTTGGCTGGAGTAGTTTACAACCGATCATTCTTTGATGTTGGTGCTGGTCCTTCATGTACTTCTCTTTCTGTGATCGTTTACCCGTCTTAGTCCAAAGGTCAATACAGATATTCGCATTGCCTTCACTCTTTACCCAGATACCGGTACAGCCTAACCACCACATAGCAAAGGAGCCGGGGGTTACCTGTTCCTGCTCTATCTCTTCATTTAGCCAAGTTCCCCATTCAGGGAAGGTTGAAAGAATCCATGATTCTCTCGTTATAGTATCGATCTTTGCCATCTATTCATCCTTATCTCTGTTCTATAATATTTATTAGAAACCTAAATGATCAGTTTGTCAACAAAAAAATCATTTAAACAATCAAAAAAATCATTTAACTGTTTACAAATTAAGAGATCTGTAGGATTATAGAGGGTAACAGATAGAAAAAGATTTTATTGATCATGTATGAGAGGTTTTCTCTATAAAATGATCATATTACCAATTTGGAGGGAATCATGAATAAACCATTACTACAGGTCGCACTAGACCATTTAAGCTTAGCAGATGCATTAAAGACAACAAGAGTGATCGCTGATGAAGTAGATGTATTAGAAGGTGGGACTATCCTCTGCTATGCAGAAGGTGGACCACGAGTTGTTGAGACTCTCAGAGCTCTATATCCTGAAAAGATCATTCTTGCAGACTTGAAAGCTGCAGATGCTGGGGCTGTTGTTGCAAAACAGGTCTTTGAGAAGGGGGCTACCTGGATGACTGTCATCTGTGCAGCTCCATATGCTACAATGGCAGCAGCGAAGAAGGTCGCTGATGAGCACGGTGGTGATATCCAGGTTGAGTTATACGGAGACTGGACTTTTGAACATGCAGCACAGTGGTTGAAGCTTGGTCTTACTCAGGCAATCTACCATCGAGGAAGAGATGCTGAGTTAGCCGGACAAAAATGGGGTGAAGCTGATCTTGCCAAGATCAAGAAGATGGCAGAGATGGGATTCGATATCTCAGTCACCGGTGGATTGAACCCAGAAGATTTGGAACTGTTCAAGGGTATCCCGGTAAAATGCTTTATCGCAGGTAGATCATTATCTGGTGCTCCAGATCCAGTTGTAGTCGCACGAGCTTTCAAGAAAGAGATCAATAGACTCTGGTAAGGAATTATGTATGAAACCTTTATCACCTGAAGATATTAAGATAGGAATCTATGAGAAGGCCCTTCCTAAAGGGCTCTCATGGGACGAACGCTTTGCCATGGCAAAACGCCAGTCCTTCGACTTTGTGGAGATGTCCATCGATGAGGCTGATGAGCGATTAGCACGATTAGATTGGTCGGGGGAAGAACGACTTGATTGTGTCAAAGCCATGTTCACTCATGGGATCAGGATCCCTTCGATCTGTTTGAGTGGGCATAGAAGATTCCCTTTGGGTTCCCATGATCCACAGATCAGGCTAAAGGGACAGGAGATCATGACCCGGGCAATAGATCTCGCAAGTGATCTTGGGGTCCGAGTGATCCAACTCGCCGGTTATGATGTCTATTATGAAGATAGTGATGAACAGACGCTTGCATGGTTCCTTGAGGGGCTGAAAACTTCATTGGCTTACGCTGCGAAACAGCAAGTGATGCTCTCCATGGAGATCATGGATACGAAGCTCATGAGCTCCATCACTAGATATCTCGCCTATAAGGAGATCCTTGATTCTCCATGGTTTACCGTCTATCCTGATATCGGGAACCTATCAGCTTGGGGGAATGATGTTCGCGCAGAATTCCTCAAAGGTATCAATCAGACGGTGGCTATCCATCTGAAGGATACTCTCGCTGTTACACAGGAGTTCCCCGGTAAGTTCAAAGAGGTTCCTTTTGGAGAAGGTTGCGTAGATTTTGTCAACTTCTTCTCCCTTCTTCTAGAACTTGAGTATCAGGGTCCCTTCTTGATCGAGATGTGGACAGAGAAGAGTGATGATCCGGAAAAAGCAGTCAAAGCTGCTAAAGATTGGATCCTAGCTAAGATGAGAGAAGGGAGATATGCCACATGAGTGATGAATTGAAAGAGTTGAAAGAACGAGTATACACTGCGAATCTTGAGTTACCAAAACGAGGACTCGTGACCTATACCTGGGGTAATGTAAGCGGAATAACACAAGACAGGACGAAGATCGTGATCAAGCCGAGCGGAGTAGCATATGAGGATATGTCTATAGATGATATGGTCGTCGTTGATATCGATGGTACGACTATTGAAGGTTCTTATCGTCCAAGTTCTGACCTTGCGACGCACCTTGAGTTCTATAAGAACTTCCCCGAATGTGGGGGTGTGGTGCATACCCATTCACGAATGGCAACATCTTGGGCGCAGTCAGAACTTGATATTCCGGCATTCGGAACGACTCATGCTGACTACTTCTATGGGGACATTCCCTGTACAAGAAGACTGACAAGAGATGAGATCGAGAGTGAATACGAGGTAAATACGGGAAAGGTCATCGTTGATACCTTCGCACAGCGAGGGATCGATCCCGTGAGTATTCCTGGAGTACTCGCAGCATGTCATGGTCCTTTTACTTGGGGTAAAGACCCTGAAGAGGCAGTACATAACTCAGTAGTCCTCGAAGAACTTGCAGCGATGGCCTTCAATGTGATGGTATTGGACCCAGACCATCCGAGTATCCCCTCATCGATACTCGATAAACATTACTTGAGAAAACATGGTAAGAATGCCTACTATGGACAGAAATAGTTAGGAGCAGTGATGGAAGCGATTCTCTCCCTAGATATAGGAACGACCAGTATGAGAGGAGTCTTATTCTCATTGACTGGTGAAGTCATCTCATTGTCACAGAAGCATACCAGTCCAGTATTCCTGCCTGATGGACGTGTTGAGCAGGAGCCTGAATGCTGGAAGCAGGCATTGTATGATATCTTTGAGGAGATAGCTTCTGGGAATACTGCCCGTATCATAGGGGTGAGTGTCACGGCCTTTCGATCACCTGTATTCCCTATAACAGTAGAGGGTGTCCCTCTAGCTCCTGCGATCATGTGGCAGGATAGAAGGACCGATACCTTATGTGAATCCTTAAAAGAGCATGAAGATAGAGTATTTAGGAAATCAGGTCTGAAGATCACATCAGTATTCTCCGGTGTGAAGATGATGTGGTATAAGCAGAACAGACCTGATCTAAGAGATAGGACCGAAAAACTCATCGGGGTGCAGGAATATATCATATACCTGCTCACGGGTGAGTTCGTGACTGACCACTCTCTGGCAAGTCGGACGAATCTCTTCAATCTGGAGACTCTGTCCTGGGACGATGAGCTTCTCGAGATTTTTGGGATAGAAAGAGAAGAACTCTGTAGACTTGTACCTCCCGGTGCGGTCTGCGGTCCCCTCACATCCCCAATGAAAGAGCTTCTTGGTAGTGAAGAGTCTATCCCTGTCATCTCCGCTGGTGGTGACCAACAGTGTGCATCATTAGGGCTCGGCCTTATTCATGAGGGAGACCTTGTGGTGAATACCGGTACTGGTTCCTATGTCCTAGCCTATTCAGATAAGCCTATCATCGATAGCGAGAGACGTATATTCTGTAATGTCGGAGCGATTCCGGGAACCTATATCATAGAGGCAAGCACCTTGGCCTCGGGGACGATATATCGGTGGCTCAGTGAAGAGCTCTATGATGAGATACCAGGTGGAGAATCACTATTCAAGCGTATAGATAGAGAGATTCTCGAATCAGTTATTGGTTCTCATGGGGTGATTCACCTTCCTCATCTCACAGGTAGGGGGGCTCCTTATTGGAATTCGGATGCTAAAGGAGTCTTCTATGGTATTTCCCTTGCCACGAAGCGGGGTGACCTTGCTCGATCAGTATTAGAGGCGATCGCTATTGAGATCTCTGAGAACATCGATCTGATAGAGGCGATGAATGATCCTGTGGATAGAGTGAGTATCGCAGGGGGGATGACCAAGTTCGATCTTTTTAATCAGATACAGGCAGACACCTATGATAAGCAGGTGATACATCATGAGAATCAGGAGGCGACTGCAGTAGGTGCATGGATCAGTGCGGCTGTGACATTAGGTATCTATGATTCATATCAAAAGGCCTTCGCTACCTATTGTGGTGACTCATCAACGACGGTCTATACACCTGAAGAGGCATCTACATGGTTGTATCAGGAGCTGAAAAAAGAGAAACAACGATTATATACTGCTTTGAACTAGGCGATTATGACCTCGATCCCTTTACTCTCAATATCTTTTATCATCTGGGCAGGAGTCTCTAAGTCTGTGACGAGAATATCGATCATATCAAGAGATGCTGTGACGAAGTTAGATATCCTACCGATCTTTGAATGGTCTGCAAGGACTATGACCTTCCCGTTCGTATTATTGATCATTGCCTGATTCACACTACATTCTTGAAGTACTGAGGTCGTAAGACCTCTATCAATACTCAATCCATTGATTCCAAGTATCGTATGAGAACTGTTGATCTTCTGGATATTCTCTATCGTGATGATCCCGACGAATGATTGGGACTGTTCACGGTATTCACCACCAAGTAGTACTAATTCGACATCTTTATTTTTCTTACACCCGATAGCCCCTGCATTGTTCGTGATGATCTTAATATGTTTGTTCTTCAAGGCTTGAATGAAGTATAAGACCGTAGAGCCACTGTTAATATAGATGATCTCATCATCTCCGATGAGAGATGCTGCTTTTTCAGCTATCTTCTGCTTCTCGTTGGTGTGAGTTATTCCCTTTTCAGAGAAGTTCCTCTCTGTTGTTCGATAGGGTAGCTTCAACCCGAGAAGCCCCTCCATGCGTACGAATAAGGAGTTTCTTCGTATTCAGATAATCAAGATCTCGTCGTATGGTCACTGGAGAGACCTCGAGCATCTCACTGAGTTCATCGACTCGTGCTTTTCCTAGGCGAGAAAGGATATCTAGAATCTTCACATGTCTGTTTGAAGATATGGTCTTTGTCTGCATGGTGTTATCCTTATTCATTAGATAGACTTGTTCTATTTGATCATTAATATTCAATTTCGATATATGAACCATGATAGCATAACATGGTAAAGTAATACTCTCTAGAGCTTAAATACCATAAGATCATGTAAAGTATAGCAGAATTCTTCAATTAAACAATCAAAAAAACCAACAAATAAAACAAATAGATCATATTTGTGATTATTTTCCTTGACAGCTGAAATTTTTGCCCCTAAACTATCAACTAACAATTAGTTGGAAGTTTTAGAAATAAATTGGAGTAATTAATGGATACTGCATCGATAAAGAGACCTAATCAGAATGATGAAGTGATGGAGATCATTCTTGAAGAACATAGAAAACTCGATATCACGAGAAAGATGGTGGTTAAAAGAGAAGAGTATTTGGATTATGTAACATTCAAATCAAATGATCGAACTATCTATCGTGAGACCTTAGGTCCTCTGAACGGAGTCAAAGAGCTTTGGACTGAAGAGGGAGCTACTCCACAGCAGCTTGATTTCTCAGCTTTTGATTTCAATGAGGCATTCTTCCATGACTGCGGAGCCTTTACCGGCTACTACGGTCCCGACCAGTCTTCGATCATCTCGAATTCTGAGACTGATCTCTATTACACCAACTATATGGGTATCAGTCACCGATTGATCAAAGAGAGTTCAACCTTAGGTCATCCTCTAGATTGGCCTATCAAAGATAGAGATGATTGGAAAGAGGTAAAGAAGTTCTATACCTATTGTGAACAGAGGATTCCAGAGAACATGGCTGAGATCGCTGAAGCTAAAAGAAAAGAGGGCTATGTCATCATGGCTGGGATACCTGGTGGTTTCGATGAGATCAGAGTCCTTCTTGGTGATGAACAGACATTGATCGGACCCTATCTTGATCCAGACCTGATCCATGAGATCCTTGATACTGTTGGAGAGACTGCATCAAGAGTCCTTGATGAAGTATCAAAGCAGATAGTCATCGATGAGATTCTCGTACATGAGGATATGGCAGGAAAGAGTGGACCCTTATGGGGTCCTTCACAGGTAGAAGAGTTTATGCTTCCCTACTATCAGAGATGTTTCAATGTTGTCAGAGAGAGAGGAACTAGGATCTTTAACATGGACAGTGATGGGGATTGTAATGCGATCATCCCAAGTCTGATTAAGGCTGGTATCAATATGTTCCATCCATGTGAACCAGAATCGAATATGGATATCGTTGAGCTGCTCAAGACTAACGGTCATAAGTTGGCTGTTGAGGGTGGGATCAATAAATATACCCTACTACAGGGAAAAGAGGCTATTGAGCAGGAGCTCGAACGTGTAGTGCCCTTCGTCGTAAAACACGGGGGTGGGGTATTGAGTCTAGATCATAGGATCCCGAATGGGGTTCACTTGGATAATTATTTGTATTATCTGAGACGACTACAGGAGATAATTGCTCGAGAAAGAGCTAATTAGTTATATAATAATAAAAGGAGAACGAGTATGAGAAAAGGTTATCGTGTACTATTGGTATGTTTGGTAATGTTGGCTGTTGCAGCAATGGGTTTTGCACAGGGACAGAGTGAAGAGGTACAGACTTCTTATAGAGTAGGTTATATCCCATCACTATTAGGTCATCCAGTTACTATAGCTTGGCAGACAGGTATTGAACGATTTATTGAAACAACAGGTGAAGAGATCGTTCTTCAGGCCTATGATGCAGAAGGTCGAGCTGATGCTCAGGTTACCATGATGCAGGAACTGATCAACCAGAACGTTGATGCGATCATTCTTCAACCAGTAGATGCTGCAGGATTATCAGCATCAGTCATGGCTGCTGAGAATGCAGGGATCCCTGTAATCACTTTGAACACTGGCGTAAAAGTTCCCAACACTGCACTCGTACAGATGGCAGATACCGAAGCTGGTTATATGGTCGGTGAAGAACTTGGAAAGAGCATTGGTGGAAAGGGTAACGTAGTAATCCTCCAGTCACCTCCAGGAGCTACTTTAGGAGTTAACAGAGAGATGGGGTTCCGACAGGCTCTCGAAGAACTCTATCCTGGGATCGTTGTCGTAGGTGCCCAGAATGCAGACTGGAAAAGAGACCTGGCTATCACAGTCATGAATAGTTTCCTTCAGGCAAATGACAGTATCAGTGGTGTATTCGCCGTGAATGATACGATGGCTGCAGGTGCAGTTATCGCAGCAGAATCAGCAGGCCGACTTGATGAGATCAAGATCTGGGGTGCTAATGGACAGGGCGAAGCTCTTACTATGATCGAACAGGGAAGACTTGCAGGAACTGCATATAACAACTGTTATGACCAGGGTGGACGAGCTATGGAGATCGCATGGGATGTTATCAATGGAAATACTGCAGAGTATGGCGATGATACGTTCATCGTAAAGATCGATCCCTTCCCAGCTCAGGCATCTACGATCGATCAGATCACTCCTGAGAATCGTTGGTAGTCTGGAACTAATAGAAGATATATAGTAATCATGGTCAGCAGTAACTGCTGACCATGATTATACAAAATGATTGAGGTTTAGGTAATGACACAGAGCATGTTGAGGAAGATTATTCTTCTCGTATTAATACTGGTTGTAATGACTTTTTTTACGATCATGAGTCCCTACTTTCTTACAGCGAACAACCTGTTTACCCTACTTCAGGAAGCATCATTTCTGGGGATTGCATCAGTCGGTGTAACATTCGTCATGATTGCCGGTGGACTGGATCTTTCCATAGGATCAGCAACTGCATTAACTGCGATGGTTTGTATTAACTTTCTTGAATATACCAATCTTCCTGTGTTGCTGTTTCTTCCCATATCCCTTTTAGCAGGTGCGTTTGTCGGGACGTTCAATGGATTTGTCATAAACAGATTTAAACTTCCCGATTTCATCGTGACCCTCTCAAGTAAAGGTGTATTCAGTGGATTGGCACTAGTCATTGCCGTTAAGGAGAATGGATACGTATCCAATGTCTTTATCGAAGATCCCACATATCTCTGGTTTGCAGGAAAACTCGGGCCACTCTATTTTGTGACTATAGCATTCATCGTCATTGCATTTGCAGGACATTTCCTCCTCAAATGGACGAAGTTCGGTACCTATGTCTATGCAGTAGGTGCTAACAAGAATGCAGCGATGCTTTCTGGTGTCGATATCAAACAGATCAAATATGGTGTCTATATCCTAGCAGGTGTAGCAGCATCAATAACTGCGATCTTCCAGTCCTCCCGTATGATGACAGCAATGCCTGAGATGGGAATTGGTACAGAATTGGATATCATCGCAGCGATCGTTATCGGTGGTACGGCATTCCGTGGTGGTCGTGGTGATATCATAGGTACGGTGATGGGAGTCTTATTCCTGACTATCATAAAGAATGGTATTTTCAAACTACAGATCACTCCAGCAGTTCAGCAGATCGTCATCGGCGGTATCATAATCGCAGCTGTCGTATTCGATGAGTGGTATAGAAACTATTCAGTACGAAAACGAAATATGGTCGTATAGGATGGGTGATAACATTATGAGTACAAATACGAATGATATCCTTATAAAAGGAAAGCATGTTACAAAATCCTATTATGGAAATGTGGTATTAGAAGATATCGAGTTTGATATTCGAAGAGGAGAGGTTCACTCTCTCGTTGGTGAGAATGGTGCCGGCAAGTCCACTCTCATCAAGATCATCACTGGTGTAACCCCCAGAGATTATGGTGAAATAGACTTCGATGGACATGAACTGCCGATCGATTTCCCAAGAACATTTGTAGAAAAACTTGGGATCGCAGTGATCTTCCAGGAATTGAGTCTGATCCCCGGTCTTACCGTTGCTCAGAATATCTATCTTGGACGAGAACCAAAACTCGGGAAGACTCGACTCATCGATAAGAAGAAGATGGTCGTAGATGCTGAAGCGATAATCAATAAGTATAGCTTCCCACTTGATCCCAAGGCGGAGATCGATAGTTTAAGTATCGGTAAACGACAGCTTGTAGAGATTCTAAAAGCTCTATCGATGGATTCAAAATTGATGATCATGGATGAGCCTACAGCCTCCTTGAATATGAAAGAATCAAAGCTTCTCTTTGATATTATCAAGAGTCTACGAGAAGAGGGTGTGAGTATCCTCTATATCTCTCACCGAATGGAAGAGGTCTTCGAACTCTCTGACAGGGTCACCGTATTACGTGACGGTCAGAAAGTAGCTCTTCTTGATAGAGAAGAGATCAGTCCTGAGAAGATCATCTCACTTATGATAGGACGTGACTTGAGTATCTCAGAGTATGAAGAGAGTGTCTTGAAGACGGTGAAAGGTGATACGATCCTAGAGGTCAAAGACCTCTGCAGTGAGAAGAAGTTCTCTGATATTTCATTCTCCTTGAAGAAGGGAGAGATCCTCGGGATATCAGGTCTTGTCGGATCTGGAAGGACCGAGATCGTAAGAGCTATCTATGGAGTCGATCCTATCACCTCCGGTTCTGTCTATTTTGAGGGGAAAGAGATCACCCCGAATGTAAAACAATCAATTGGCTTTGGGTTCGGGTTCGTACCTGAGGATAGAAGACAGCAGGGTGTGTTCATGCAACTCTCGATCGATAAGAATATCTGTGCTACCAACTTCGATCGTTATACGAAGATGGGTTTCGTCAATGTGAAAGGTGAAGAGGCTATTTCTAATAGCGGTATCAATATGGTAAGTATCAAGCCGAAAGATCCGAACTACATCGTCGGTAATCTTTCTGGTGGGAACCAACAGAAAGTAGTCCTTGCAAAATGGCTGGTTCGTGATCTATCGATTCTTATCATCGATGAACCTACAGCAGGGATAGATGTTGGAGCTAAAGATGAGATCTATTCAGTGATTGGTGATCTAGCAAGTAAGGGTGTCGGAGTCCTTCTGATCTCATCAGACCTTCCGGAATTGACCCGTCTTTCTGACAGGATCATAGTACTCCGAGAGGGTAAGATGATCAAAGAGTTCAAAGATCAGAGTATAACGGAAGAAGAAGTTCTACGAGCCTCTTCTGGATTAATATAGGGAGAGTGTAATGATTTCAAAACTATTTCATAAATATAAACTATTGTTCATTCTCATTTTGATGGCAGCGGTATTATCAATAATCTCTCCCAGATTCCTGACGAAAGAGAACCTATCAAATGTATTATGGTCCATCAGTATTGTCGGAATCATGGTTTCAGGTACGATCTATTCACCGATCACATCGGGTGTAGACTTATCGGTAGGATCACTAGCGGCCCTGTCTGGGGTTCTGTTTGCGAAGTTCATGATAACTTACGGGTTTGGTTTGGTCCCAAGCATGCTTCTTACTATCGCTATTGCATGTGCTATAGGATTTATCCATGGACTGATCATCACGAAGATCAATGTCCCCCCACTGATCATTACCATGGCAGCGAAGACCTATCTGTTTGGCATTGCTATGGCGATCTCAAAAGGTGAGATGATCCCTATCATGGAACCTAAAGCATTCATGGCTATCGGTGGAGGCAAGATACTTGGTTTCCCATTACCTATCTTCATCATGGTGTTCT
>CAZLZY010000041.1:5674-12062 GCA_964564075.1 uncultured Spirochaetales bacterium | reverse complement strand
TAGAGGATCAACTGAGAAATCTTAATGTGCAGATAGCAACCATAGACACTGAGTTAGAGATCGGTGTTGATGACTTTGATGATTTTCTCATCAAGAATGAACTGAAGAATATAGATATTATGAATACTCCTTATGCAGAGGCATATCTAACAGTCCAGCTCGATCTGGAGAATGACCTCTCCCTTATGCGAATATATGCGATGGAGATGGATCAGGTCGATAAGACGATCTTAGAGACGAAGACGCTCCTGACCAAACAATCTGAAGAAGAATCAGGATCTGTGACTCAGGATGATATCTCTGTACAGATCCTGCTCGTACAGGAACAGATAACTGAGATTCGTTCAAAAGAGATCAATTCTATCATGATACAGCAGGAGGAGGACCTCTATCGTATAGCTCAAGAAGCCTATGCGAATGGAGAGATCTCTCGTGCTGGGCTCACTACTGCTCAGTACCAATATGAACTTGCTATCGCACGATATGCTGATACTACAGATATTGATTATCTGAACTCCCTCATTGATGATCTTCGGGACAGGGATGTGATCGGGTCTGCAGAGAGTCTCTCCTTCTCTGATTACCTCTATGATCTCCAGTTGAAACGAGTTGATGCAGAGATCAATCTTCTGACTGCTCAAGAGACATATAAGACACATATTCGTATTCAAGAAGAATTACAGAAGACATTAATGGACTTCCCTGCAAAACAGCAAGAATTTATCATGCTCAATGGCGCGATAACCTCATTACGAGCAGAAAGGCGTGGACTTGAGAAGATGCTTGCACAGACGACTATAGCTATAGAGCAGAAATATTCTGATTTTATGGTCATATCTAATGCGGTACCACCAATCTATCCTTCTGGGTCGAATAAGAAGATGCTCGCTATTGCTATCGCTTTTCTCATAGGTATGGTGGGCTATGCGTTCATACTTATTCAAGTATTCTTCGATAAACGTCTGAGATCCGCAGGTGAAGCCTCACTTAGGTTGAAAGAACCGGTATTAATGGCTTTACCCACTTATAGAAGATCTCAGCAGGCTATTCCTGAACAAGATAAAGAATCTATATTCATTGAAAGATTCCGAATGCTTGCAAGGCCATTACGAAAAAGATATCCACAACAGGGTGCATCCTTTCTTGTGACTAGTTCTGCAAATCGAGAAGGTAAGACTCTTGTAGCTATAAACCTTGCTTCAGTATTTGGAAGACAGGATGAGAGAGTCCTGATCATAGAGGGGCAGATCCGTAAGAAAGAGGCTGAGACGAAGTACGCTGATATATTGTTCGAAGAGGAAAAGGTGCCTCCCTATGGATTAGGTGAGTTCTTATCATATACGGCAGACAGTCTTGAAGAGATCGTATACCATACACAGCTTCCTGGAGTCGATATCATCCCGATCAGAAATGAGGCGATCGTCCCAGACCTTCTTCAGTCGAAGCGGATGGGGGAACTCATAGAGGATATCAAGAAAGAGTATAGTATCGTGATCATCGAAGCTCCTCCGGTTGAGGCAAGTGTCGATGCCGAGATTCTCACACAATATTGTGACACAGTCCTCTTTGTTGTCTCTAGTACAGCAAAGGCAAAGATCCCTGCGATCAAGGATTCGATCAAACGCATGAAAGACACGTATACAGATTTCTCTGGGATCATAATGACGGATGTGCAAAAGATCTATCTCTAAAACATGATGCTAATAGGAGTCCTTCTATGTTAACACAAGAAAAACGTAATCAAATATGTTTCCAGATAGCGATGGGGATAGGTGAATCACTTGATCTGAGACGTATGCTGAGCGTGAGTGTGAGCAGGTATCTGAAGGAACTCTCCTGCTCGATGGGTGCAATACTACTCACTGAACGTGATTTTACTCATAGGATCTCTTTTTCTGTAGCATATTCTATTCCAAGGAACTTCGAACGAAGTGTTGGATTCAAGAAACTCATCGACGAACTCTCAAATAGTAAGAATATCGAATCAGATATCATCACAGGGACTATCGCTGAAGGTACGTTCTATATCATGGGACTTTCCGATATCGGGTTATTAGTCCTTTTGAGAAAAGATGCTTCGTTAGATAAGGATCTTCTTGATGCATTGAAACCTCTGAATAAGAAACTTGGAGAGGCCTGTCGAGCTTGTCTTCAGAATGAGAAATTTCAAAGGAGCTCTCAACGATTTCAGGAGATGGCGAACATGCTTCCGGCGATCATCATCGAGCTTGATGACACCTTTCGTCTTTCTTATATAAATAAGAGTACTTATGAGATATTCAAACAGATTGATTCTGACTATTTCAAACCAACGAGTGTCTTTGATTTCTTTCATGGTGATGATCGTGAATCTGTAGAAAAGCTCCTTGAAAGGGCAAAGAAGACAGGATCGATGCAATCTATGGATCTACGAATGAAGAATAGTCGAGATGAGGTCTTCCCTGTGCAGATCATATTCCTTCCCATCCTTCATGATGATGCCATCACCGGATATCGGGGTATCGGTATAGATATATCAGAGAAAGAAGAACATAAGAGGCAACAGAAGGAGTTGATGGAAGTCATCTCTGAAAGACTTAGAGAGCTTGACTGTCTATACGGAGTGACGAAGATCCTTTCTGAGACGAACAATACTATAGAGAATATATTCACCCGTGCGGTGAATATCATCTTACCGAGTTTTCATTCTACCGGTGATGGGAATGCAAGAATCACCTATGAGGGGAGAGAGTATACCAGTAGTGGCTTCCAGGTGCAAAAACTTGGGATCGAACAGAGCTCAAAGATCATGTGTAATGGTCTACCCCTTGGAGAACTCACGATCGTAAAAGAATCTGGTGAAACGTTCGACAAAGAAGAGAAGAATCTTATAGATGTACTTGGTATACAATTCAGTAATATCGTAAGTTCAAAGATGGCAGAAGAAGAGAGAAACCGACTGTATAAGGATCTCATGGATGATATTGATACAGCACAATCTGTTCAATCATATCTGCTTCCCTCTTGGGTCACTATCCATGATGATTATATAATCTCCTCTGTCTATTCTCCGAGTTCAAAAGTCGGCGGAGACCTGTTTGATATTATCTCAGTCAGTGACACTCTATCAGTTATGTATGTAGGTGATATATCGGGGCATGGAGTCCAAGCAGCATTGACTATGACAGCCGTGAAATCTATCGTTAATATGCTACTATCGCAAGATTCACAGGAGATCACTCCTTCAGGGATCCTGACACAGCTCAACAAGATCCTCTCAAAAAAACTGTTTCATGATAACTATATGACGATGATCCTTTGTGTTATTGATCTTGAGAATCATATATTGAAGAGTATCAGTGCGGGACATCCCGGTGGTTTCATCATCGATCGAAAAACTAAGAGCTTACGAGAGTTTGCTGATAGAGGGGGTATCCCCTTAGGTTGGATGAGCAGTTATGAGTATACTGAAGAAGAAGAGTATACCACCACGATAGGTTCTCATGAGTCTGTTTGTCTCTTCACTGATGGGGTCTTTGATGCTACTGCTGCCGATGGATCAAGAATTGAGAGGGAAGGAGTTCTGAAGATCCTTGATGAAGAACTCACCTGTGAAGATTCTATCATCTTCCCCTATGAATTAAGAGAGAAGATAACTGAGAAAGGTTATGATATCTCTGTTGATGATTTCACGTTCTTGGTATTTCAGGAAGACCTTCCTGCTTCTAGAGAGGATGGACGTATTCAGTTCCAGATCCAGCCTGACTTCTCTCATACGATCATCGTAGGAGATGCTTGTGAGAACTATGTTAATGAATGTATTGATGATCCTACAAAGGGGCTATTCACGAAATTGATCGTGAATGAGTTCGTCAATAATGTCATAGAACATGGGATGAAAGGAAAGAGTGATACGGTGATCAATATCGCCATAGAGGTGAAGGATAAGATCACTCTCATATTCCGAGATAAGGGGATCCCCTGGGAGCTCCCGCCTCGTGAGAAATCCTTCATAGATTTCTTCGAAGAGAAGAATGAAGAGTCTGCAACACGGGGTAGAGGGATTCAGATGATCTATTCAGTCACTGAGAAACATACGAGAAGAAGACTCCTTGATCTGAATGAGACGAGCTTTACGCTCCTTTGATCTTTGAGAGGACCATACTCTTAGCAGAGGATCTCTCTGCAGAGTCCAATCCGATGAAAAAATAGGTGATGATGAACATCAGACAACTCAGACAACAATAGATGAACAATATGAGCAGGTTCTGTGGGTCATGGATGACTAGGAGTAGGTATGAAAGACCTGCTGCAACGATACCTGCTGCAAGAGTCCTGACAACTCCTCTCTTAATGAATTCCCAGACTGGAAGACCTGAAACTGCACTTGAAGCTGGGATATTATAGAAGATCCCAACTAGAATATTCGGTATCATAGTACCAATAGCTACTCCAACGATCCCAAGTCTCTTTATCAACAGGATACTGATGAGAAGATTTCCGAAACATTCAAAAAGAGCTGCAATTGAGAGTTTCTTCTCTTTACCGATCATAAGAAGGATCTTGATAGACCCACTTCTGAAGATGACATAGAAATACATGGAACCTAAGAGGATAATAGCACTGATATAGGTCTCAGGAGCAGTCAACTCAAGCCAAAGTGACAGTAGTGGTCGAATATAGATCATAAGAGGAACTAACATGAGTGTTGCGATGAAAGAGATCACTCGTGCAGTCATGAGCTGCATCTCAGCTAATTTCTCATGCTGATCACTCGCATGGAAGATCGTAGCAAGCGGGCCTAAGTTCTCGTTGAACTGGGTAGAGAAGTTCTTGAATATCAGGGCTATCTTAGCAGCTGCCTGATAGAGAGCTACGAGCTCTACTGAGGCGAATGCAGAGATAACGATCTGGTCTGTGTTGAAGACGATGATATTACTGAAGGTTATCAGATAGGCGAACATCGAGAAGCTAGTCACCTCTCTGAGCATATGCACCTTGGCAAAAGAGATCTTGATAGAGAGCTGTGGGATATTCCTCTTCGTGAAGAACCAGATAGTGATGTTCTGTACGATATGGGTCCCGATCGATACATAGACCATAGCTATGAGTCCATAGCCTGAGAGAATGACATAGGCCATACCCCCAAAGTTTATGAGAGAGAAGACGATATGTACACGATTCCTGATTTGGATCAACTGCATGCCGGTCAGCATCTCGGAGAAGAATCCGAATGGGAAGAGGATAGCCGTACCAATCCCGAAGATAAGGAAGACCTTTCTATAGTTCTCAATATCAGAACCATCTTGGAAATTGAACATGACACCAATCTTGAAGCTCAACCCTACGACTATGGCAGCCAGGACTACCGCTAGGACACAGTAGGCGTAGAATATCGTACTGATAAGACTGTTATACTTATCCCAATCACCAGTGACAGAGACTTCACTCGTATATTTCTGTACACTCACACCAAACCCGAAGTCAAGTAACAGGGAATATCCGAAGATAGACCAGATAAGGCTCCAGAAACCATAATCCTGATAGGGAATATGGGTGTATTGGATTCTCATCAAGATAGCCATGACGATCATGGAAATTCCTAAGGATCCATAATTGGATAATGTATTCTTTATTACTCGAGCTCCCAAGGTCTTCTGTTCTGTCATGCTGCTTCCTTCGTACAAAGTGTACTATATGATTGTACAATGGTTTTATGCGTTTACAAAATAGATTTGATTGTAAAATTTTCATCATCGTATGTTATTGGCATTATCAAAGAACTATGAGAGGATAAGCTACTGTTGATTTTTCAGAAGGGAAATATGTCAAACACAAAAAAAGCCTATGGGGCGATGGTCTTAGCGATGCTCTTCTACGGAGTATCTTTTCCAGCAACTAAGGTTGCTTTGGAGATTCTCGGTCCTATCACTATCGTCACGTCCAGACTCGTCATATCTTCAGTCTTCCTTCTGATCTTAAATGGGGTACGATTTGGGAAAGAGGGACTGCCAAAACGAGAAGATCTTCTCTTCTTCCTTGCGATAGCAGTGATGCAACCATTGGGATACTTCCTGACAGAGACCTTTGGGCTGAAGCTGGTGTCAGCTTCTATAGCTTCGATCCTGATTGGGACCATGCCGGTGATCACCCCCATATTCTCAAGGATCTTCCTTCATGAGAGAATCTCCAGAAATAACTATATTGGGCTTATCATTGCCTTTTTAGGTGTGATCCTTCTTGTCTTATCTGATTTCAATGGGCGTGGGGATGCTACTCCGCTTGGTATCATCCTCATCTTCGGAGCAGTATTCTCAGCTGTATTTTATACGATATTGGTCAGGAGATTACCTAAACACTATTCTCCAGTGACTATCACTGCAACCCAGAACACGATAGGTCTCTTCAT
>CAZLZY010000041.1:0-5664 GCA_964564075.1 uncultured Spirochaetales bacterium | reverse complement strand
CCCCTGTTCTTCCTCTTTGAATATGATGGGGTGTATCTCTCTTCAGTGCTCCAAGGAGCCTATGGGTACGGAGTATTGATCAGTATCGCCTTCTTAGCGATATTCTCTTCAAGTTTTGCTTTCATCTTCATGAATTATGGGATACAGGTAATCGGCCCGTCAAAAGCTAATGGGTTCGTGAATCTTATACCTGCTATCACAGCAGTAACCTCATTACTCTTCTTCGGTGAACGGTTCACGCTGATCAAAGTGGTAGGGATGGTCGTAGTCATCTGTGGAGTTCTTTTATCTCAGTATGGTTCAGTCAAGAAGCAGTGATCTAAGCTGTTGATCAAATTCTTTCAATTGAGTCTCATCGATGACCTTGAGATCAGGGTATGCTCTTCTCAGGTTCTGCATGAACAATCCGCTACCATCAATGAGATGTGATGAGAAGGTTCCATCATAGATCGTAGAGACGCCACAAGATGGTGAACGAGACTTGAGGATGGCAAGGAAAGGTTCTTGTTCCTGTGAGCGTATGGTATCCAATACCTTATCGCAGCCTGCTTGAAAACTCTCTGTGATATCTTCACCAGATTCGATACATACTCGATCCTCTATGATCTCTGCTGATGGGCGGGGTGTAGGTAGGCCCCCTTCAACTTCAGGACAGACCGAGATCGCCAATCCTCTCATGATTAGTTCATGAAGGAGCTCTGTATATGGAGTGGGGAAGGAGTTTCCATCATACCTACAAGATTCCCCTACTAGACAAGAGCTGATAATGATCATCTATGTTTTCCTACTGCGACCTGTTTGCATATATTCTGAACTGTACAGGTAGAACAATGTGGAGAAAGGGGTGTGCAGATCTTCTGACCATAAGTAACGAGCAGCTCATTCAGTGATATCCAGAATCGTTGGGGGAGTACGGTCTGTAGCTCCACTTCTGATTGTTCAGGGGTCTTTGTTTCAATCCACCCCATCCTGTTTGAAATACGGTGTACGTGGGTATCCACACAGATCGCATCGATACCAAAACCTAAGTTCAATGTAAGATTAGCAGTCTTGATCCCAACACCTGGGAGGGCTAGTAATGCATCCTGAGAATCAGGGACCACTCCGTCGTACTCTTCACAGAGGATCTTCGAGACTACAAGTATGTTCTTTGCTTTCCTCTTATAGAAACCGGCTGGATAGATAGCCTTCTCAATTTGTTCATCACTCATAGCAATCATATCCTTTGCAGTATCTGCGAGGGTGAACAACCGTCTAGAGGCTGCTAGGGTAACCTCATCTTTTGCTCTAAGAGATATAAGTGTGGATATGAGTACACGAAAGGGGTCTTTCCCCTCTTCTGCTATCAAAGAGACTGATGGTAGGCCAGCACCTAGGGCCACTACTCCCGATTTCATCTCATCAAAGATCATGTCCCAGTATTTCTCGTCATTCATAGAAAAAATATACTCGGTTTTGATAAGAATTGAAAGAGATACTCATAATCATTGGATTGAAGATATGGGTGCAACATGCTACTATCACGCATTAAAACTCCTTTTATAGTAGGATTATAATAAAGATAGAGGTACAAAGATGATTATCGTATTGCAAAAGAATATCACTGATAGAAAGAAAGCTAATATACGGGCTTTTCTGGAAGACCGAGGTTTTCAGGTCCGAGAGATCGTAGGTGAGGAAGAGATCATTTTTGGAGCCGTAGGAAAATCGCGGATCGATCTTCGATCTGTAGAAGTATTAGACGGAGTGAATTCCGTTATTCCCATAACTAAACCATATAAACTCGCTTCTCGTGAGTTGAAAAAAGAAGATACTATTGTCAAAGCTGGCAATATCAAGATCGGTGGTAATCGAGTCATGGTCATTGCCGGGCCTTGTGCTATCGAATCACGTGAACGTATGTTAGAGATAGCCGCTGAGGTCGCAAAAGCAGGAGCTGTGATGCTTCGAGGTGGCGCATTCAAACCAAGGACCTCTCCCTATGCTTTCCAGGGGCTAGGAGAGGAAGGACTGAAGTATCTCAAGGAGGCTGGTGAGAGCGTTGGCCTACCCGTGACTAGTGAGATAGTAAGTCCAGAATATGTAGATATGATGCTCGATTATGTCGATGTCTATCAGATCGGTGCAAGAAACATGCAGAACTTCGAACTACTTAAAGCCGTAGGTAGGACCGGTAGACCGGTCATGCTGAAAAGAGGCCTTGCTGCGACGATCGAAGAATGGCTTATGGCTGCAGAATACCTCATGGCTCATGGTACTGATGATGTCATCCTCTGTGAGAGAGGAATCAGGACCTTCGAGACCTATACAAGAAACACCTTGGATCTGAGTGCGATCCCGGTAGTGAAGAAACTCAGCCACCTTCCTGTGATCGTAGATCCCAGCCATGGAACAGGTCTAAGAGAGAAGGTCATCCCAATGGCTCTTGCAGCCGTAGCTGCCGGTGCCGATGGTGTCATGGTCGAAGTTCATACTGAACCCGACAAGGCACTCTCTGATGGTCCCCAGTCACTCTTCCCGGAACAATTCGAGAAACTCATGAGAGATATCGAAGCACTAGTACCCGTCATCGGGAAATCGGTTGAGACGATCCCGATGAGGAAGCAGAAAGAGATCGTGATTAATGATCTTAAGAATTCTACTGATACAGATAAAGATGGTGAGCTCAAAGCATCCTTTCAGGGTGTTCATGGCGCATATAGTGAATTAGCATTGAATCAGTTCTTCGACCAGGATATCGTAGCAGAACCCTGTCATGCATTCAAAGATGTCTTCTCATCTGTCTTGCATGGTCATACAGCTTTTGGAGTCCTTCCAGTCGAGAACTCACTAGCAGGTACGATCAATGATAACTTTGATCTGTTACTCAGTCATCCAGATATCGAAGTCATTGGTGAACAGCAGATCAGGATCATACATACTCTCATTGCTCTACCTGGGACTGATATCAAATCTATCAAGAAGGTCTACTCCCATCCACAGGGACTCGCACAATGTGCTGATTTCTTGGAGCGACATCCTCATATCGAAAGGGTCCCATTCTTTGATACTGCAGGAGCTGTAGCACATATCAAAGAGCTCAATGATCCTTCATGTGCTGCGATCGCTGGTGCTCAGGCAGCAGCAGCTTATGGAATGACTATCCTAAAAGAGGGGATAGAGACCAATCCGAGGAACTATACAAGATTCTATATCATCACCCGTGAAGAGTTCGCTAAGGAATACTTGGCAGATGAGACCCCTAACCGAGGAGTCCTAGTCTTTTCGACACCAAATAATCCAGGAGCCCTCTTTACTGCACTTCAGGTATTATCGAAACATGGCGTGAATATGAACAAGCTCGAATCAAGACCGATCCTCGGAAAGCCTTGGGAGTATATGTTCTTCGTAGAGACTGAGATCTCACATGTCGATGAGTTTCATCTTGCAGTTCAGGAACTCAAAGAGAGTTGCCAGACAGTTCGTGTTTTGGGAACTTTCACCTCAGGGAGATAGGTCATATGGGAGCGATAGAGAACTTCACACCGGAAAAACTGATTGTAGGAGTCCTCTCTACCCGATTGGATCGACATAGCGAACTTGAAGCGGAGTTAGTCTCCGCTTTTGGGGAGATGGAAGCTACCTATGGTCCCTATCCTTTTACCTTTACTGACTATTATGAACCGGAGATGGGGCCCGATATACAGCGTATGTTCTATGTCTGTAAGGAGCTTGTCTCTCCCGGTTCACTATCAACGATAAAAAGGACCACTGATACCATAGAAGAGCTCTTCACAGAAGAGGGAAACCGGAAGATCAATCTTGATCCAGGTATCCTCTCTCGTGATAGATTCATTCTAGCTACTACGAAAGACCGCGGGCATAGGATCCCTCTTCAGGATGGGATCTATGGGGAAGTGACTCTGATCTATATGAACAAAGGATTCCAGTCGCTCGCATGGACCTATACAGATTTCAAGACTGAAGAGTATAGGAATCTGTTAGCGGTGATACGAAAATCTTATCTTAAGCAATTACGGGAAGATTCTGTGAAGCAATGATTTTATTCTCATGTTTATTATGAGTATGAAAACACATCTAATATGTATCTGTATAATCTGTATTGTTAGTATTATCGCTTTAGGCTGTATCTATGAACATGAGGTCTATTCTGTAGAACTTCAATTTGCTGAAAGGTCCCCGTGGGAGCATGCATCCGGCAAACGTGTCTGGTATACGATAAGATTCCTCTCAGAAGATGGGGTCTCAGAGATATATCTCCCGGCAGAGAAGGACTCTTTCACCATACAGATCCCCAAAGGCTTTCCTTGTATCGTAGCAGCATATCCTCTTGGTCAGTTTGCACCTCTTGGGGTCTGTGTCAATCCAGGTAATCAGCAGGAGTGCAGGTTCGAGCTTACCAGCAGGGCTGGAGATATCGCAGCATCAATACTTGAGTACCAACATGAGTTCTCAGATGTGATCGAGAGAATCGATTACCAGAGCTTGGTAGAGACGATCTGGATAGAGACAGAAGGCCGTCCCTGGGCAACTGATTGGGGTGACCTCTATTTTCAGATACTTTTTGGCAGTGACGAGGAGTTGGAAGTGAATATGGGTAAGTTCTATCCAGTAGAGATCCCTCATATCCAAAGCGGATACTGGATAGCTGATCAGAGAGGAGTCCCGGTAGCCTCTGCCTCACAATCGGAAGGCACTGCCTATCTATCACTTCCTCAAGGGGAGTATCATCTGTATAACCCTGAATGTTCTCAGTATACCATATGCCTAACGATAGCAACCGATGGTGAATATGAGACTGAATTCATCCCAGTCCCTTCAGAGTTATGATAACAAGTTGGGCCATCCGCTGTTTAGTGTGGGTGAGCCCAATATACTATACTAGGGTCTCTTATTAAATTGTTCAGCAACACGATGACCGTTCCTAAGCTCATGATGGAGTCTCAAAAGTCTGGAATGGGAATGAAGCTCATGGGCATATCCACAAAAGAACTTGATCTCCTCTTTGAAAATCTGACACTGGATGGACGTTATATTACAGGGATTGAAGGTGTTAATGGCGAAGAAACTCGCGATCGAGTCCTGCTGCCTATGGAGGCGTGGGCCTGATTATTCTTTATAGAGCAAACAGACAAAAAGCAAAAAAACTGATATAAGAAGTAATGAAGAAAAAATTTGACAAAACACTGGTATTGACTATTGCCATTGCACATAATATTCATGATATGTATTCGGCTTTTTTTGCACCCCTTCTCCCCCTTTTAATTGCCAAGCTTAATATTCCTCTTTCTGCAGCAGCTATTCTTCAAGTAGTACGAACTGCTCCTACTCTTTTTAATCCGCTTTTAGCGCTTATAGCCGAAAAAAAAGGGGTGAAATATTTTATTATTATTACCCCTGGAGTAACGGCAATAACCATGAGCCTTATCGGGCTGGCAAACTCCTTTACCATGCTGTTTATTTTACTTTTTGTATCAGGAATATCATCGGCATTCTTTCATGTTCCAACTCCGGTCATTGTCCGGGATTCCTCGGGTGAGAATGTGGGAACCGGTATGAGCTGGTATATGGTCGGCGGTGAACTAGCCCGTACCATCGGTCCCCTTGTTGCTACTGCTGCCGTATCATTCTGGTCACTTGAAGAGACCTGGAAATTGATGCCCC
>CAZLZY010000040.1:0-12133 GCA_964564075.1 uncultured Spirochaetales bacterium | reverse complement strand
GACGATCCGTAAGGGATCAAGTCCTGCGGGGATGATCAGCTGCTCATAGAGTTCTTTCATCCCTGCTGATACAGCTTCAATATCTACTGGTTTCTCATCGATCCCATAGGGGATCCCAATACCACCACCCATATTGATGAATTCGATCCTAACGCCAGCTTCCTTCTGGATTCGAAGGACTAGAGCGAAGAGCATACGTGCAGTCTCTACGAAATAGTCACCATTGAGCTCATTTGAGGCAACCATGGTATGAAGACCGAATCGCTTAGTACCCTTCTCTTTCATGATCCGGTAGGCATCGATGAGCTGATCGGTGGTAATACCATACTTTGCTTCAGTAGGATGACCTATGATCACATTCCCGGTCCTTCCCTCTCCCGGGTTATACCGGAAACAGATGAGTTCCGGGATTGAAGCACTCCTCTCTAGTGTCTCGATATGTGTGATATCATCTAGATTGACGATAGCACCAAGCTCTACGGCTGCCCGGAACTCTTCATCCGGTGTATCGTTCGACGTGAATATGATATCTTCTCCAGTAAGCCCTACCCGTTCTGATAGAAGCAGTTCAGGAAGGGAGCTACAGTCTGCACCGAAGCCCTCTTCTTTGAGGATACTCATGATCGTAGGGTTCGGACATGCTTTCACGGCAAAGAAGTTCTTGAATCCTGGTGCCCAGGAGAAAGCTTTAGTGAAGGCTTGAGCATTCGCTCTGATTGCAGCCTCATCATATATATGGAAGGGGGTTGGAACGACCTGTTCCACCCGCTCGATCAATTCTTTAGTAAAAGGTACACTTTTCATCTCTTTATCTAAACTCCCTATTATGCTAATACAAGATTCTTCTGAATACTCTCGACTGCTGCGAGGATATCTTCCCGGTGTCCAAAAGCACTCAATCGGAAATACCCTTCTCCTGCAGGACCAAATCCGACACCAGGAGTCCCAACGACCCAAGCTTCATTAAGGAGCTTGTCGAAGAATTCCCAGGAGGAGAGTCCGTTCGGTGCCTGTACCCAAAGATAGGGTGCATTATCACCACCAAATACGGTCAGTCCCAGAGCCTGTAGACCATCACGAATGATCCGTGCATTCTCCATATAGTAGGCGATCAGAGCATAACACTCTTTGAGCCCTGCTTCACTCAAGACAGCTTTTCCACCAGCCTGAACGATGTTAGAAGCACCATTGAAGAAGGTACACTGTCTTCTGTTCCACAAGCTGTTCACTACTCCAGCTTCAGAGCCATCAACTACGAGATCCTTTGGGACGATACACCAACCGAGTCTCACTCCGGTAAAACCAGCGAACTTCGAGAAACTGTTGATCTCTATCGCACACTCTTTTGCACCCTCTATCTCGAAGATCGTCTTTGGATATGAGGGGTCTGAGATATATTCACTATATGCAGCATCGAAGATGATCACTGCCTTATGTTCTCTGGCGTAATCGACAAACCCCTTGAGCTGTTCTTTGGTCGCTACAGCTCCGGTCGGATTGTTTGGTGAGCAGAGATAGATAAGATCTACATGTTGTTTTGGAACCTCAGGAATGAAACCATTCGATTCATTACAGGGCATATACACAAAGCCTTTGTACTTACCGATCGTCTCATCGAATCCTTCAGTTCGCCCAGCGATGACATTTGAATCTACATATACCGGATAGGCAGGATCCTGGACTGCAACGATCGAATCAGTGCTGAAGATCGACTGGATATTCCCTGAATCAGGTTTTGCACCATCACTGATGAAGAACTCATCAGAGGAGATATCAACTGAACGAGTCTTCTTATAGAAGGAGACTAGATCATCTCTCAGATCACTGTTTCCCTGTTCATCACCGTACCCACTATAGGATTCTATCTTCCCAAGTCTATCAACACCATCATGCAGACCTGCAAGGATCGCTGGAGTCAAAGCTTCTGTAGTATTACCGATGCCTAACTTCTTGATATCAGCCTGTGGATTATCACCCTGGAAGGACCGCATCCTTCGTGCGATCTCAGGGAAAAGATATCCCGCTGCAAGCAGCTGGTAATTCTCATTGATTCTCGCCATATCCGTAAATCTCCTATTTCGTGAAAATATTATATTCTTTTAAGATCCAACGCATTCACTGCGTTCAACAATAGCTCTCTGTTCTCATCATTCGATAAGGTACACATAGGTAATCTGAAGCTCTCTTCACACCAGCCGATATGTGCCATCGCTGTCTTGATAGGGATCGGGTTGGTCTCTACAAAACAGGCCTTGAAGAGGGGCGTAAGTCTCTCTTCGAGTCTCCTTGCCCCTGCGATATCACCAGCAAGCGCAGTATGTACCATCTCTACCATCAGTTCCGGGATCAGGTTTGATGATACTGATATCACCCCATCTCCACCAGCCTCTATCAGGTCTATAGTCATATTATCATCACCAGAAAGGACGACGAACTTGTCATGTCTCTGTGCGATGACCGATTTCATCTGGTCTAAGTTACCTGAAGCCTCTTTGACAGCTAGGATATTAGCACATTCAGTCATCAGTCTAACAACGACATCGGTCTCGATATTGACACCAGTCCTCCCTAGGATGTTATAGAGAACACAGGGAATGTTCACTGCATCAGCTATCGCCTTGAAGTGAAGATAGAGCCCTTTCTGTGTTGGCTTATTGTAGTAGGGATTCACTAACAGGAGTGCATCGACTCCTGAAGCTTCTGCATGCTGTGATAATAGTATTGCCTCTGAGGTGGCATTACTACCGGTACCAGCGATAACTGGGACTCTCCCTGCTGCAAATTCGACGGTGAGTTTGATGACTCTGTCATGTTCCTCATGAGAGAGCGTAGGACTCTCTCCTGTCGTTCCACAGGGGACGAGACCATCGATACCAGCAGCGATCTGATGATTTATCAGTTTCTTCAATGCCACCTCATCAACTGTGCCCTCTTTGGTAAACGGTGTTATCAGTGCGGTAAAAACTCCCTGAAATATCTTCTTTGCCATATCTACTCTCCTCCCAACATACTTTGTAACATATCATCTATAGAGAAGAAACCTCTCTTCCCTTCTAACCATTGTGCTGTTTCTATTGCACCGGTGGCAAAACCTTCACGATTTCTCGCCCGGTGCGTCAATTCGATACTATCTACTGGACTATCGAAGATAACTGAGTGAGTCCCTGGTATCGAACCTCCTCGTGTCGATGAGACATGAAGCTCATCTGATTCAATAGGTCTATCGAGCATCTGAGTCACGACTTTACGCTTCGTATCGAGTCCATCGATCAGAATAGCCCCGATCATGGCAGCAGTTCCTGAGGGACTGTCTGCCTTCTTGTTATGATGAAACTCATGGACCATACAGTCATAACCGGGAAATGAGTTCATCAGATTCGCTGCCTTCTCTATCATATGAAAGAAGAGATGGACGCCGACAGAGAAGTTCCCTGACCAGATACATCCGATTCTTTCCCCTACAATCGATGCCACCTCATCCATCCGATCATACCACCCTGTAGTACCAATGACAGCAGAGACTCCACAAGCTGCATATTCTCTGACATTATCGACTAATACCTGCGGTATCGTGAAATCTATCACGACATCTGCATCCCTCAAAGATTCACTATTGATCTTCTTTGCTGTGACTACCCATTCAGAGCTGATGGGGTCTATTACTGCAACAACATCATGTCCAGCCTCTAAAGCCTTATCTCTTATCAATTTACCCATGCGGCCATAACCGCTGATCGCTATCTTCATCTTCGGGTGCTCCTTATTGGATTCCTATGATAGTATATAAATAACTTTTTGTCTATATAATAACATTTTGTATTTATAATAACTTACATATAGGTTTAACCTCATAATTAAGCCATTAAATGTTTTTGACATTCTTAGCCTATATTGTTATGATAAATAGTCAATCCTACCTAGAGAGAACTCCCTAGTATAACTGAGGATACTTTCTGGTACATCATACCATGTACGAGGTTTATTTAATGCAGAATTCATGGGACATTTTAGAGAAATATCGTGGTACCGCTATCGCCGGTGAATGGCCTACCATCACAGAACAATTTCATATATCAGTAACAGAATATCCCCAAGCAGCATGCTTCACCTCATTCGGTAAAGAGAAGTTATCCTTCACCTATGAAGAGGTAGCCTCCTATGTCGAGAAGACTGCAGACTATCTTATAGAGAGAGGGATAACCCCCGATGAGAATATCGTTCTGACTGGAAAGAACTCACCTTTCTGGGGTATTGCTTACCTAGCCATCCTCGAAGCAGGGGCAGTCATCGTACCGATCGATTACCAGCTCGACAACGAGACGATCGAGCGGCTTATCGACTATGCAGATGCATCAGTCCTCTTTGTCGACAAAGAGAAACATGCTGATCTCGCAACGGATGAGAATTCACCGATCAAGACTCGGATCGCTTTGAGTGACGAGTGTGAGAACTTCATCTTGAATCTAAAAGCAAAACACCGTAAGAAACCACAGAGAACAGAGAATGATCTTGCAGCGATCCTCTATACCTCTGGAACAACCGGAAATGAGAAGGGAGTCATGCTCTCTCATAAGAATTTCATGTCAGATGTCTACCAGGCCTGCCATGAGATGTTCCTCAGTGCGACTCAAGCAGATGTATGGTATGCATTGCTACCTCTACATCACAGCTATTGTATGACAGCGGTCTTCTTAGAGGGTATCAAGTTCGGATCAGAGATCGTCTTCGCTCAAAGACTTGTCGTCCCTCAGATCATGAAGGACCTCAAGCAGGGGAACATCACCATGTTCATGGCGATACCACTACTCTATAATAAGATCCTACAGGGGATGATGAAACAGGTCCGTGCAAAGGGACTTGCAGTACACCTCTATATAGGTTTCATGATGAAGATCAGTGGTTTGATCAAGAAGATCTCCCATAAGAACCCAGGCAAGGTGATGTTCGCGTCACTCCTGAAGAAGGCTAACCTTGATAAGCTGAGGATCCTCATCTGTGGAGGAGGTCCTTTAGCACCTGAGACCTTCAGAAGATATAATCAACTGGGTCTCGATTTTGTTCAGGGATATGGACTCACCGAGACTTCTCCTATCCTCACCTTGAACCCAACAGAGCATTTCAAAGTAGATTCTGTCGGTATGGTATTCCCTCTCGTTGATATGAAGATCATCGATAAGGATGAACAAGGAACAGGTGAGATCATCGTAAAAGGACCGAATATCACCACAGGGTATTACCACAATGAAGAAGCCACAGAGGAGCTCTTCACCAAAGAGGGGTACCTCAAGACCGGTGACGTCGGATACCTTGACAGTGAGAACTACCTCTATCTGACGGGAAGAAAGAAATCTCTGATCGTCACAGAAGGTGGTAAGAATGTCTTCCCTGAAGAGATCGAAGATCACTTTCAGCTTGATCAGCAGATCGAACAGATGATGGTACGAGGCTATATTGCCAATAAAGAGACCAAATCTGAAGGGATCGAGGCAGTCATCCTACCGAATGCTGAATACTTCAAC
Organism: uncultured Spirochaetales bacterium; assembly: GCA_964564075.1. Taxonomy (GTDB): domain Bacteria; phylum Spirochaetota; class Spirochaetia; order CAKZLE01; family CAKZLE01; genus CAKZLE01. The sequence goes on along the minus strand of CAZLZY010000040.1, from coordinate 6,614 downwards.
AGTAAGGGTATCTATAATAAGAAGAAGATCATTGAAGAGATCATTGAGGTCATCAGAGCTCATAACAAAGAATTACTACCCTATAAACGTATAGGACGTCTGAGAGTCATCGAAGAGACTCTCGAGATGACTACCACGCAGAAGATCAAGAGACCGAAGGTCGATGCACTCATAGAGAAGACCGATCCCGGTATCTTAGAGATAATCTGATTTCAGAGCCTCTTCGAGATAACCAAATAACTCGGAGAGGTCGTCATATCGGAGGGAGGCATACTCATCTAAGGGTGTCTTCCCTCGATTGACGATAATGAGCTTCCCCCCGTTTCTCAACGTTCTCAATGGCAGAGAGGACGCAGGAGACACTAATAGAGTGGATCCGAGTATCACCATACAGTCACTCTTAGAACTCTCTTCGTATGCCTCTTCTAATGCACCTTCAGGAAGAGCCTCACCGAAGAACGTAATATCGGGTTTTATCAACCCACCACACCCCGGACATCTAGGAACTTCTCCTGATCTAACGATCGGTACGATCTCCTCATAGAGATACTCATGATCACAGGACATACAGTGGTGAAACATCGGAGTCCCATGGATCTCAAGGACATCGGTAGATCCCCCCTTCTGATGAAGTAGATCGATGTTCTGGGTTATCAATCTCTTGATATAGCCTCTTCTCTGTAACTCGGCTAACACCGTATGGACGATCGATGGCCTGATCTCTTCGGTATCATAGATCAGATCGAGGGTATGGGAGTAGTAGAATCCCGGATCCTTGAGAAAATAGGATAGATCGAAGAGCTTCTGAGCATCGACCTCCTTATAGAGGCCATTCTTACCACGAAAGTCTCGTAATCCGGAGAGAGTCGAGACACCAGCACCGGTAAATACCGTAAGATAACGCGCAGCTGTTATATAGGAAATAATCTCTGTAACTTCATTCATGGTGTTATTGTAAAAATTGTATAAATACCTGTCAATACGACAACAAACAGGATATCAAACTTGACTCATTACTTATAAGAGGTATATAGTCTCAGAAGATAATACTAAGCGATAAGGGGGCCAAATATGGCTTATAAAATCACTGATGCATGCGTTGCTTGTGGTTCATGTCTTCCTGAATGTCCAGTTGATGCAATTTCAGAAGGCGATATCTACGTTATTGACGCTGACCTTTGTACAGATTGTGGTTCATGTGCAGACGTTTGTCCAACAGAAGCAATCGTAGCTGAATAATCTCCGTACTTGCGAGAGAGGGCTGTCTTACTCTTAAGTAAGTCAGCCTTTTTTATTTCTCAAGATATTACCAAGGAATCTCCCATGAGCATACTATCGATCATCATCATCGCATTCATCATATTGGAAAGTCTTAATGTGCTCCTCCTCTATTTCACACCTGATTCGAAGAAAGGTAATGGTGTAGGTGTCTTCGATGCATGGGAAGAATCTAAACAGTATGAGGATATCCATGCACTCATACGTTATCTTGTCTACTGGGTCGCCGGGACGAAACTCATCTTCATCGCTCTTCTGATCGTCAGCCTCATCACAGGAGATAGGACTACACAGATCGCTGTGACGATCGCTCTTATCCTATCGATCCTCTCCTATTTCTGGAGACTTCATCCGATCATCAAACGTATGGATAAGAAAGGGAAGATCACTCCTGCAGGATATGGAAAGACCCTATCGATCATGATCACTGTTTTCGTCGCCGTATTCACGATCGGACTCATCATCTCATTGGTCTTTGGCCTCTAATAGTGTTCATCAGCAGCTAAGAAGAGAGAACTGATCCATTTTTTCACTCCACTACATTGCATGAGAGTATGAGTTCTTTGTATACTACCTCTATCTATGATAAACGATCAGCTCATCTATACCGTAACAGATATTACACAGCTCCTTAAAGAGATCATCGAAGGAGCATTCTCAAAGATCACTATTGAAGGTGAGATATCCAATTTCAGACCGGCAAGTACCGGACACTGGTATTTCACCCTCAAGGATCGAAAGGCAGCTATCTCTGCAGTCATGTTCAAGAACAGGATCTTCAGGCAGCAACTACGTCCCCATGAGGGTATGAAGGTAAGGATCACAGGAGCCCTTTCCGTCTATGCGCCGAGAGGGACCTATCAGATCATCTGTGACACGATCGAGAAGATCGGTACCGGAGATATCCTACAGAAGCTTGAAGAGCGTAAAAGACAGCTTGCAGCAGAGGGGCTCTTCGATCAGGAAAGAAAGAGATCGATCCCCCTTATGCCAAAACATGTGGTTCTCATCACCTCTCCTACAGGAGCTGCTCTACGCGATATCCTACAGGTCATGAGGCGAAGGAATGCAGGTATCACCATATCTATCCTTCCAGCAGCAGTCCAGGGCGAGGCAGCAGCAGCGCATCTAGTCAATATGTTACAGATAGCGATCGATAACAAGATCGGGGACGTTATCATCATTGGTAGAGGTGGCGGATCGGTCGAAGATCTCCTACCCTTCTCTGATGAGATGGTAGTACGCATGATCGCAGACTCACCCATTCCCATCATCTCGGCTGTTGGCCATGAGATAGACTGGGCCCTCAGTGATTATGCAGCAGACCTCAGAGCTCCTACTCCTTCAGCAGCAGCAGAACTCGTAACAGCTGAGATGGGTGCGGTGATCTCTCAGATCACCAATCATAGGGGACAGTTGATCCATGAGATGAGAAGGAAGAGTGATCTATTAAGACTCAGATTCGGTGCCGTCTCCTCTGAGACCATGAAGGAGCGGACTACTCACCGGATCGATGAATACCATATGAGGATCTCCGATCATCATGACCGAATGCAGGAATACATGTACGAGCGTATCCGACAAAGAGCTCATGCTCTTGAACTATCGAAGAGGACCTTAGAGACCAGTTCTCCAAAGGCTCTCTTCTCAAAGGGTTATGCACTCATGACAGAAGAGCGTAGTGGAAAACCCATAACCAGTATCGAAGATGCGGTAGAAGGCATGATACTGAAGACACACATAGCTGACGGAGCTATCATTTCAGAAGTCAAAGAGGTGAGAAGATGAAAAGTTTTGAAGAACGACTAGAACGACTAGAGACCATAAGCACACAGATGAAGGAACAGGGACTCTCTTTAAGTGACTCATTAGCTCTCTTCGAAGAGGGAATGGGACTTTCAAAAGAGCTCGAAAAAGAGCTTGAGACAATTGAACAGAAGGTTCAGATCCTTGTATCCTCTTCAGATCAGGCTTCACCAGTCTTTGAATCATTCGACGAGGTAGTTGAGTAACCATGAACAAGATCGTATTTTTGATTCAGACAAAAGACCAAAAGGGACTACTCGCCGATATTACTGGATACTTCTATGCCAAAGGATTCAATATCCTCCACTGTCAGCAGCATACCGATTCGAGAGCAAAGAAATACTATATGAGGGTAGAACTCGATATGAAGGATCTCTCCTGTTCTAGAGGAGAACTACAGAGTGATTTCGCCAAGTTCGCAGATCCAAGGGCACTCGACTGGTCATGTAACTTCACCGACAACATTCAGAGAGTAGCTATCATGGCCTCAAAGACATCGCACTGTGTTTATGACCTGATCATGAGACAGAAAGAGGAAGATATTCATTGTGAGATCCCTCTGATGATCAGCAACCATCCAGATCTTGAATACATCGCAGATCAGTTCAAGATACCATTCTACTATCTCCCAGTGACTAAAGAGACTAAGGCACAACAAGCACAGCAGGTTATTGAACTCCTGCAGAAACATCATATAGACCTTGTGGTCATGGCTCGCTATATGCAGATCCTGACCTCTGATCTCATCGACCCCTATGCAGGACGGATCATAAACATCCACCATGCCTTCCTCCCCGCTTTCCAGGGAGCTAACCCCTATCTCAGAGCCTACCAAAGAGGTGTGAAGATGATCGGGGCGACTGCTCATTATGCGACCGAAGACCTGGATCAGGGACCGATCATCGAACAGGATGTGTATAGGGTCAATCATGAATTGACACCAGTGGGATTGAAGAAGGTCGGTAAGGATGTGGAACGTATCGTCCTATCTCGAGCAGTTCAGGCTCATTTGGAGCATCGTATCATCATCTCAGGGAACAAGACTGTCGTGTTCTCCAATGAACACTGATCTATGATGATCTGATCAAGCAACCTAGCTCCTGAACGCAAGAAAGACCCCTGTGGCAGTTCGATAACCGCTATCACCTTCACAGGAGAGGTTATGAGCGCAAGACTCATCGGGACCATATCTGTAACCCCATAGATCCTGCCCTCTTCGTCTATCCAGGCAATTGAGAGCGGTATCTTCGTATCTTTCATCCAGAAGGTGACATAATCAGGCTTATCAAAAAGAAAGAGCATCCCCTCCTCCGGTTCAAGTGTCTCTCGGTGAGAGAGACCCAGACGCTTCTCTTCCTCAGTGGACGCCACCTGTATCTGATAAGGATCATCCCCGATCATCATGGTCACATACTTGGGAGCAGCTATCCTCTTAGGCGCTGTGATACAGGACCCCAGCACCATAGTCACTACGATGCTACAGCTTATCAGGATTAAGAGCAGTGAACGCTTCATGTACGAATACTCCATCTTTTCGGATCAGTTCTCCATCCATCCATATCTCTCCACCACCATATTCTGGTGTCTGTATCGATACAAGATCCCAGTGTAGGGCACTATCATTCCCATTATAACAATCATCATAGGCAGCCCCTGGGGTGAAGTGGAAAGAACCGGCTATCTTCTCATCAAAGAGCGTATTATCCATAGGGAAGTTTATCGCTGGATTACAACCAAGTGCGAACTCCCCGACATAACGTGCGCCCTCATCAGTGTTGAACACTGCATTCAGTCGTTCACTATCATTAGCCGTGGCATTCACGATCTTACCATCGGAGAACTCAAGGCAGACATCACGAAAGGTGAACCCATTCTTCGTTGATGGAGTATTATAGGTGATCTTACCGTTCACACTCGTCTTGATCGGACAACTATAGATCTCTCCATCCGGGATGTTCATCGCTCCATCACACTTGATCGCGCCAAGACCCTTTATTGAGAACTTCAGGTCGGTACCCGGCCCGATGATATGAACCTGATCAACAGCTCCCATATGGGCGACAGCCTTATTCATCGCTCTAGACATCGCCTGGTAATCTACTTCAGTACAGACACGATAGTAGTAATCTTCGAATGCTACTGTGGACATCCCCGCATTATAGGCCATGACCACAGTCGGGTATCTTAGCACTACCCAACGAGTATCTGGGACTCTCACATCACCATGAACTAATTTCCCATATTTTACTGCATGCAGCTTCACCTGCTCCTCTGGGATGTCAGCAGTCTCTTTTGAGTTCATAGGGCCTCTGACACCGATGAACGTGTCCATCTTCTTCATACGGTAGACATCACAGTCTGCCCAGAGATCAAGACTCTCCGAACTCGCCCCCTTCATCATGGCCCGATCAAGTCTTTCAGAGGCAATGTTCACTATAGGATACCCTCCTGCGGCGTAGACGGCCGCTACGAGCTCCTCGACCAGTTCTAAGGGAACATCCACTGCATTGATCAGACAGGATTCTCCCCTCTGTAGTTTTATGGAAAAATTGACGAGCAGTTCTGCTAATCTCTTATCTCTTATATCTCTCATATACCTCTCCTAGAAATTCTTAAGCGAATTCACAGTATATCATGATACCTATTCTCGCTCAACATTCATGAAATGTCTGTCTAAAAAGCTCATGAACCTTACCAATGATCAAGTAATGTGTATAATCAAGAATATGCATACGATACCGATAAATACCTATAATTCACCTACGGTGATACTTGAACTGATCTACAGGCTCAAAGTGAAAGATGTGATGTGTGATGAACTGATCACCGTCGATCGCCATGCGACCCTGCGTGAGATTCAACAATTGATGCGCAAGGAATCGATCACAGGTATGCCAATAGCAGAAGGTAAACGACTTCTGGGGATCGTGAGCATGGATGATATCATCCAAGCCCTAGATAAAGGATATATCGAGGAAGAGGCACAGAAGTATATGTCCTCTAAGCTGATCGTATTAGAAGACGATATGCCTGTCTCCTTCGCAATCACCTATTTCGATAGATATCCATACCATCGTTTCCCAGTACTCAACAAGAAGAAGGAACTCGTCGGGATCGTCACCTCTCGTGATATCACTACGAGGCTACTCATGGAGATCAACCGGGAGATCGGCCGTATCGAACGAGTCACGGGCTATGAGAAGAAAGAGGGTGGTCAGACTCAGCATGTGCGGACCTTCACCGTTCTCAAACATGATTTTGAGAACGCCGGAGGAGCATCTACTGAGGTCAAAAAACGACTCAAGAAGGATGATCGGGACCCAAGGATCATTCGAAGAGCAGCTATAGCCTCCTATGAACTTGAGATCAACCTCGTCGTCCATGCAAATGGTGGCGAGATCATCGCCACCTTCGAAGCAGATTCGATAACCATAGAGGCAAAAGACACAGGCCCTGGTATCCCGAGTGTAGAACAGGCCCTTACAGAAGGTTACTCTACTGCGAATGAATGGATACGTTCCTTAGGATTC
>CAZLZY010000039.1:0-12200 GCA_964564075.1 uncultured Spirochaetales bacterium | reverse complement strand
ACTGTGCAAATAATGTTTTTAAAATATAAACCTTACTCAGTATCCTTTTCGTGTGGTAGCGAAAACATCCCATATTAATGGGTATCGGAGAGTGATCTAGTTTCTCAAAAAGCCTCTATAACCGTCTGTAAGGGCGGATGAGAATATTTTTTGATAACGAGTAAGGAGTTTAGGGTATGAAGAAAGTTCTATGTCTATTTGCTATCCTGCTAGTTCTGTCTCCCCTGTTCGCAGGTGGAGCTCAAGAAGCTGAGAAAGAAGATGAGTTCAAAGTTGGTTTCGTATTCACTGGCCCGATCGGTGATAATGGATGGACTCAACAGCATAATGCTGGACGTCTAGCGATCGAGAAAGAACTGGGAGTCGCAACACTGTATAAAGAAAGTGTTCCGAATACTCAGGAAAGTGCAAAAGTCATGCGAGATATGATCGCTCAAGGTGCTAAGATGATCTTTGCAACCAGTTTTGGTTACATGGACTACATGTTAGAAGTCGCTGCAGATAATCCAGATGTAGCATTCTTCCATTGTGGTGGATACAAGCAAGCTGATAATGCAGTCAACTACCTTGGAAAGATGTACCAAGCTCGTTATCTCTCCGGTATCGTAGCTGGACTCAAGACAGAAAAACAAATTAGGTTATATCGCAGCATTTGAGATCCCTGAAGTAGTTCGTGGGATCAATGCATTCGCTCTTGGTGCGCTTAGCGTCAACCCAGAGGCAACCGTAGAAGTGACCTGGACACATAACTGGAATGATCCACCAAATGAGAAAGAGGCATCATTCGCTCTTATCGACAATGGTTGTGACGTAATCGCTCAGCATCAGACTGCTCCTGCAAACCTTCAGGCTGCAGAAGCTCGTGGTGTATGGGGGATCGGATACCATGCAGATATGAATGACGCTGCTCCTGAAGCATGTCTTACTTCCCCATACTGGAACTGGGAACCCTTCTACTTAGCAGTGACTCAAGAAGTCATGGCTGGTACTTGGGAAGCTAACAACTACTGGGGTGGAATGGAAGATGATGTTGTAAGACTTGCAGAACTTGGAAAGAACGCACCTGCTGAAGCAGCTGCGATCGTTGCAGAAGTCTCTGAATCTCTACGAGACGGATCCTTTGAAGTATTCTCAGGTCCTCTCAATGACAATGATGGTAACGTGATCCTCGCAGATGGTGAATCCATGGATGATTTCGCTAAACTAGGAATGGGCTTTCTTGTAGAAGGCGTTATCGGATCAATCGAAAACTAATAACTGATCATCATTTGATATGAACAGGATGAGGGATTATTCCTCATCCTGTCTATTAATCGTAGAAGGTGCAGGAGTATACGTTGAACAATGAAATCGTGATCAGAATGGAAGGGATAACCAAAGAGTTCGGTTCCCTCAAAGCTAATAACAAGGTAGACCTCAATATTCGAAAGGGTGAAGTGCACGCCATATTAGGCGAGAACGGTGCCGGTAAGAGTACATTGATGAATATCTTATCAGGTATCTATACTCCTGATCATGGGACTATCAAGGTAAATGAAGAGAAGGTGGTATTTCACTCTCCTCAGGATTCTATTCACGCCGGGATCGGGATGATCTATCAGCACTTCAAATTGATCAAGGCTATGAAAGCATGGCAGAATATTATAGCAGGACCTTCCGGCTCTTTCTTACTTGATAAGAAAGCCTGTAAGAGACGGATCAATAAGATCTGTGAAGAAACAGGACTCTCCCTTGACCTAGATGCCTATGTCTCAGATATGGGAGTAGGTCAGAAGCAGACATTAGAGATGCTCAAAGTGCTCTATAGAGGTGCAGAGATCCTCATTCTCGATGAACCAACGACCGTCCTTACTCCTCAGGAGACAGACCGTCTATTCTCAATCATACGGAAGATGCGTGATAGTGGTAAGACCGCTATTATTATCACCCATAAGCTGTATGAAGTCATGGAGATCAGTGATCGAGTGACCATCATGAGAAAAGGTGAGGTCATAAAGACCCTTAATACTTCTGAGACATCTCAGAAGGAGATCGCCGAGATCATGGTCGGTAAATCGATGGTCATGGAGTTCCCAAGATTGAAAGTCCCAAGAGGGGATGTCATCATGGAGGTCAAAGACCTCCGACTTGAGGACGTTGCATCCATGAGAAAGCTCAATGGGATCTCCTTCGAACTTCATCAAGGAGAGATCCTTGGAGTCGCAGGTGTCTCAGGAAGTGGACAGAAACAGTTATGTCAGGCACTGACAGGACTGCAGAAGATAGATTCAGGATCAGTCATCGTCGAAGGTGATAATATCGCAGGATTGACAGCGTATGACATATTCAATAAAGGTGTAGCACAACTCAACTTCGTCCCTGAAGATCGTTTGGGAATGGGATTGATCGCTAGTATGAGCCTAGTTGATAATGTGATGCTCAGAGACTATCAGAGCGGGAATAGTATCTTCATAGATTCGAAAAGAGCCTATAAAAAAACCGATGAGCTCGTAGAGTCCCTCGATATCATGCATCCGGGGATCGATAAACCTATCAGCGTCCTCTCAGGTGGTAACCTGCAGAAGATCCTGATCGGTAGAGAGATCATGAGTGATCCGAATATTCTCATAGCTTCGTATCCTGTTCGAGGTTTGGACCTTGGTGTGACACATAAGGTCGTGGAACTGCTCAATGAACAGAAACAACGTGGAGCAGGTGTCCTTCTCATAGCAGAGGACCTTGATCTCATGTTAGAGGTATGTGACCGAATCATGGTCATGTATTGTGGAAAGATCTCTGGGATCGTCGATCCTGAGACTATCTCGAAGAACGATCTTGGTGTACTTATGACATCGATCGATGAGGATTGCCCAAATGGTTAGAATAGTACCCCTTGAGAACTGCTCAATGGCGAAGAAGATACGGGTCAGGGTTTACGCGATCCTATTGGCATTCACCTTATCAGGCTTTCTGTTGTTGTTCTTAGGACATAACCCCTTTGTGGTCTATGCTTCGATGCTAGATGGCGGGCTAGGTTCTGCATATCGTATAAAAGAGACCCTTATCAGGACTATACCTTTTGCCTTGACTGCACTTGGGATAGGCCTCTCATTCAGAATGAAGTTCTGGAATATCGGAGGAGAGGGACAGATCATGATGGGCGCCTGTGGCGCGACCTATATCGCACTGAACTTCCAACAGCTCCCAGCTTTCATCCTACTCCCCCTCATGGCTCTTGCTGGAATGGTTGGTGGAGGCCTATGGGCCCTCATCCCTGCCTTCCTGAAAGTTAAATATAAGACGAATGAGACCATCCTCACGCTGATGCTCAATTATGTGGCATTGAAATGGATCACCTATCTCCAGTATGTACTCTGGAGAGATCATGAGGCGTTTGGATACCCAAAGATACCGAACCTAGTCAAGAATGCACAGCTTCCGAAGATCTTCGGTCTTCACATCGGTATATTTCTTGTTCCTATACTCGTCATCGGAATATATCTGTTCATCACCTATACTAAGAAAGGATATGAGATCCGAGTCATCGGTGAGAACGAATCGACTGCACGTTATGCAGGTATGCCTACCTCGAAGATCATTCTCGGGACCCTCTTCATAAGTGGTGGGATCTGTGGCGTGGTCGGTATGATCCAGGTCGCAGGTGTGAATATGACATTGAGTATCGATGTCAGTAACGGCGTAGGTTATACCGCGATCATCATCGCCTGGTTAGCCCAGCTCAATGCGATAGCGATCCTTGTCGTATCGTTCCTCTTTGCCGTCATGGTTGAGGGAGGGTCCTACATTCAGACAGTCTTCCAGATCCCACAGGCAGCAGCATCCTTATTGCAGGGACTTATATTGTTCTTTGTACTCGGTAGCGAGTTCTTCATAAAGTATCGTGTGATACGAGAACGTAAGACACGTATCAACACTAAAGAGGAGGTTTAGTATGGATCTGAACTGGTTCGTCTGCTTCCTTGGAGCAGCAGTTGTTGCAGGTACTCCACTGGTTCTAGCGACCTTGGGAGAGCTGATCACTGAGAAGAGTGGAAGCTTGAATCTTGGTGTCGAAGGTATGATGTACATGGGCGCCATCATCGGTTTCACTACAGGCTTACAGACCGGGAGTCCGTTCTTCGCATTCGTGGGTGCAGCTCTTGCAGGTATCCTTGGTGCGATGATCTTTGGATTCGTCACCATAACCCTCAGAGCTAATCAGATCGTGACTGGTCTGACATTGACGATGTTCGGTACCGGCTTCGCAGGCTTCATCGGTACCCCTATCATCGGAGAACGAGCACCTCAGAAGATCATTGATACCTTCGTGAAGGTAAAGGTCCCTCTCCTTGGTGACATCCCGGTGATCGGGAAGATCTTCTTCGAACAGGATTATCTCGTCTATCTTACCTATATACTCATCCTACTCGTAGGTTTCTACCTCTATAAGAGTCGTTACGGGCTCAATGGTACGATCGTAGGTGAGAATCCAAAAGCTGCTGATTCCCTAGGGATCTCAGTCATCGGTTATCGATATCTTCATCTAGCGATGGGTGGAGCTCTTTGTGGACTTGCTGGAGGATATCTATCTCTGATCTATGTCCCTTCATGGCAGGACTCCCTGATAGCTGGTCGTGGATGGATCGCTGTCGCACTCGTAATATTCTCAAAGTGGAATCCCTACCGTGCCTATTTCGGAGCACTGTTCTTTGGTGGGTTGAATATCGTAGGTTTTAGATTACAGCAGTTCGATCTTCCTGTATCAACATATCTTCTCGATGCACTACCGTACCTCATGACGATCATCGTCTTGGTCATTGATTCCATGAGAAGTAAATCACGAGGTAATTCCCCAGCAGGTCTGGGAACCCCATATTTCAGAGAGGAAAGGTGACGACCAAAGTGAAAGATAGCCAGATGTATAGCATCACACTACTACCTCATGATATTACCGCATCAGCAGCCTATGGAGATAATCTCCATAGGACGATCCATGCTATGATCGCTGATGCTGATGGGGAGATCTCTTCCGGTTATCAGAGTCCCTGCGGAGGCAGTGGTACCTGTGGTAAGTGTAAGATCCGAGTAGAATCGGGGATGTGCCCTCCCTTAAGCCTTTCTGAAGAGCGACTGCTTTCTGAAGAGGAGCTATCATCAGGTATACGACTCGCCTGTTATCTGACTATAGAGGGGGATCTAACGGTCTCTGAGATCTCTGAGCATCGAAAGATGGCAGTAGAGACCTCATTCAACTCAGATAAGAAGATAACCGTCGATAGACAGTTCGTAGAGAGTGTCCGGATCACCTGTGATCTTCCCACCCTAGAAGATAATCGTGATATAGCAGATCGAGTGATCACTGCAGTAGCTGAGAAGTATCCTATTACCAACCAGGAACTCTCGCATTCTGTCCTATCTCAGCTTGCTGTGATGAACAGACATCTCATAGAGATCAAAGCTGCCCTAGAGATATGGGTTCATGTCTGTGATGGACAGATCAGTGGTATCAGCCCTGCAGAGGGTGTTGAAGAGTTCTATGGGATCGCCGTCGATATTGGGACGACCACTATCGCCTGCTATCTGATAGAGCTTGAATCAGGGACTATCCTGGGAATAGAATCAGCTTTGAACGCACAGCATATTGCCGGAGCGGATGTCATCGCTCGTATCGGATATACCCTGACAGAGAGTAGAGGGGCCGAGATCCTCTCAAGCTCAGTGATTGCTCAGATACAAGAGTTGATCCTAGATCTTTGTACAGCATACCAGGTGCCACCAGAACAGATAACTGCAGCATCGATCGCCGGTAATACGACGATGATGCATCTTCTCCTCGGTATCGATGCTCGGACTATCAGTCGGTATCCGTTCAATCCAGTATTCACGAAGAGTATGGTCTGTAGAGATCTCTTCTCAGAGTTGCTAAACTGTTCGGTCTATCTGCTTCCGAGTGCCTCAGGGTATATCGGAGCTGATATCGTCGGGGGAGTAGCTGCGATCGGTATGGATAGTTCTGCAAAGAGCTCTCTCTTCGTCGATATCGGGACCAATGGAGAGATCGTGCTGAAGACCGATTCTGCAATATTCACCTGTTCAACAGCTGCAGGGCCAGCCTTCGAAGGGGCTAACCTCTCATGTGGTTCAGGAGGTGTCTCCGGAGTCATCGATAGTATCACCTATCACAACGAGTCACTCAGCTATACTACGATCCATGATATGGATGCAATAGCAGTCTGTGGCTCAGGGGTCCTCGATGCGACAGCTCTACTTCTCAGTGAAGGACTCATCGATCATAAGGGACGATTCACCGAGATCGATCATCCTCTGAAAGAGAAGATCATCAGAGTGAAGGGAGAGAAGGCTTTTGCTCTCTATGGTGATTCTGTCTATCTGACCCAATCAGATATCAGAGAGATCCAGTTAGCAAAATCAGCGATATGTACCGGGATCGAATCTTTGGCAGTAGAGGCAGGTATCTCACTAGATGAGATCGATGTGCTCTACATAGGTGGAGGTTTCGGTAGTAAGATACGGATATCAAGTGCGGCAGTCACCGGATTGATCCCGGCAGTTCTAGCAGGTAGAGTCAGCTGTGTCGGTAACTCCTCAGGTCGCGGTGCTGCAGGAGCACTGCTTGATAAGAGTTTCCGCGAGCGATGTGATGCATTGCGAATGGATATGCGAGTTATTGATCTTTCAGGACGCAAGAGCTTTACGAAAGATCTGATGAGAAATATGTACTTCAGTGTGTAGCGATAGTGTTAAGGAGGTCTAGAGGGTAGAAGAGGTGTTACGAAATTTTGTCATAATCTAGTAAAAGCTAGGAGATGACTGATTGTAGTTTGTGGTGAGAAGCCATGCCTGCAAGCATTCGCAACCTTGTCCATGACAAGTTTAAAACCTAGGGCTTGTTCGGTTATACATGGATTTATATCCATCGGATGGTCGATCATAGATGATTTTATGATCGAATAGAGAAAAGGGGAGTTACCCCTGCATAGTCTATAATTTGGATAAGGAGAATGATATGAAACAGAAACCAGATCTTATTGAGATCCTGCGAAGATCCCGTGAGGGTGAGTACTGTAGTGCTCATGAATGGGATGTGAAGAGAGTACCTAAAGCAGTGAAGAAGATGCTCAAGAAATATGATCTTCAGAACAAACTTGATAAAGAGAATCCCGTTAATATGGATATGGAGTTAGCTGACAAGTTCTACCAAGCAGGATTTGATCTTGCCATAGAACTCGGTATGCTCAATGAAGCTCGAGACAGGATCGTGAAGATCGATGAAGAAGAGCTCACTACGACTCTCCACTTAGCACCAGCTGAGGTAGAGATCGGATTTGGTCATGATAAGAGAATCATGAAATCAAGAACACCTTCAGACCCATCCCCAATGCTCTTCGGTTCTTCCCTTGGGATCACCATGAGTGAAGAGGCTTGGCCCTATATCACTGAAGGTATCGCTCGACAGCCACAGGTCGATATCCTCGAATCAGGTTCCTTGTGTTCTATCAATGGTCTTGATGCACTTCCTAATGATCCTTCTGAGACATTACTCTGTTATGAACAGGGACGTAAACACGTAGCTATCAGACGACAGGCTGGACGTGAAGGAATGCCTGGTATCGGAAATATCTCAGCAGTTACCGAGTTCGGTCAGTTCTGTTACGGAACACGTGGTAACTTCTATACCACAGACCTCTCATTGATCCTCTACCCATCAGAGCTGAAGATCAACAACCAGACTATGCATAAGGTAGTTCATACCCTCGCAATGGGTGGATTGGTCTTTGCTGGATCTCCAGGAATGATCGGTGGAATGCCAGGACCTCCAGAAGGTGCAGTGATCTCTAGTATCGCAGCAGCTCTTCTGCAGTATGCGATCCTCTTCTCCTCCGTTGGTGGTGGAGAACTCTATGACATCAGATATCTATCAAACGTGAACAGAGAAGGTCTATGGGCTCTCAGTGTGACACACCAGGCTCTCAGTAGAAATACTCACCTCTGTACACATGGAATCGCTAACCAGGTCTCAGGACCAGGAACGAAAGAGCTTATGTATGAAACACTCGTAGGTGTATCAGTCATCGCAGCATCAGGTGCAGCTTTCTCGACAGGACCTCGTTCTGCCGGTGGAAAGTTCAATGACTACCTCTCACCATTAGATTGTCGATGGTGTGCTGAAGTTGCTCACGCAGCGTCAGGAATGGATCTTGCAGATGTGAATGCTCTTGTGAAAGAGTTCCTTCCAGAGTTCGAAGATAATATCAAGACTCCGAACATCGGAAAACCTGTACAGGAAGTTTGGGACCTCAAGAATTTCAAACCTCTTCCAGAAGCCGAAGCAGTCTATAACGAAGTACGAAGCCGAGCTAAAGCATTCGGTCTTCCACTTGACACTATCTAGAAACGAAAAAGAGTTTAGGAGAATTTAAATATGAGTGAATTGATTAATAAATTGTATGAGGCAGTCATTGAAGGTGAAGAAGATGATGCTTTGGAAATTGCGAAAGCAAGTATCGAAGCTGGACTTGTTCCTTTAGAGGTGATTCGTGGTGGTATCCAGGCTGCAATGGATTTTATGGGAGACCAGTTTGAGAACGGTGAAGCGTTCCTTCCTGAGTTGATGCTCGCAGGTGATGCGGCAACTCTCGCAATGGAAGTACTCCTCGCGAAGATCAAAGAAGATGGTGGAGAAGGTTCAGATGCCGGTGTAGTCGTACTCGGCGTCATGGGTGGAGATCATCATGATATCGGAAAGAACCTGGTTCGAGCTATCCTCTCAGCGAATGGTTTCAAGGTCATCGACCTAGGGATCGATGTTGGAGTAAAAGATTTTATCGAATCAGCAAAGAGAGAGAACGCGACTATCATCGCTTGTTCGACTCTTATCACCACCTCTCTCCCATACCAGAAAGAGCTCATCGAGACTCTTGGTGCTATGGGAATCAGAGAGAAATATCAGGTCATCCTCGGTGGTGGTCCTGTTACTCCTCAGTGGACGAATATGATCAAAGCTGACGGTTATTCAAATACTGCATCAGAGTGTGTAGTACTTTGTAATGAACTTATTTCCCGTGGGCTAGACGGTGGATCTGTAGAGCCGATCATTATCGGTGCGCTGAACGTCTAATAGACAGTGATTACCATCTGTGAGGGGGAGGCTCGTAAAGCTTGCCCTTCACAGGTGGTTCATCTATGAGTGAACGATAGTATGAAAAAGACCTACTTGATCATCTGTGAGACGGTATATGTGGAGTGTGAGTCTATCATCCCTGATGATATGATCATCCTGAAACAGGATTTCACTCTTCATAATAAACCTGACGCATTACATACCTACCTGCAGCAGGTCATAGATTCCCTACCAGGTGATGGCGATGATATCGTCCTCGGGTATGGCCTGTGTTCAAATGCTACCGTGGGACTCCATTCGAAGAGTCACCGGCTGATACTGCCGAGGATCCACGATTGCATCGCACTATTCTGCGGTTCTCAGGCCTGTTATAACGAACACAGGGATGAGGCCATCGGAACATTCTTCTTAACTAAGAGATTCATAGAGTCAGAAGATGGGACCTACCATCTTATGGAATACGATACATATATAGAACGATATGGCAAAGAACTCGCTCAGAAATATACGAAGATGCTACTCGGCCATTATGAGAGAGCAGCGCTAGTCGATACGGGAGAGTATGATATGACTCCCTATAAAGAGATCGCTCGAGAGTTCTGTGAACTGTATGAACTAGACTATACGGAGATCACCGGAGATCAGAGATTGATGCTGAAACTCCTTTCCGAGGATTGGGACCATGAGATCATCGTCGTCGATCCGGGGATGGAAGTGACACTTCTTGATTATTTAGCTGATGCTCAGTAAAAGACCATAGAAGATTTACTGTTTTCACGGTAGAATCCTATCAGATAAAAAACTAAAGGAGTTGGAGGAATGTATGATAAAAAGCTATAAACAGCCTCAGACAGTTGAAGAGGCAGTTGCTTTGAAGAAAGAATTACCATCCGCAAACTATTATGCGGGAGGAACCTGTATCAATCATGCCGATTGCTCTCAAACATATACGAATGTGATAGCTCTTGATCAACTTGGACTAGACTCGATCGAGATCGTCAATGGAATGGTGAGGATAGGTTCTATGACCAGTTTACAGGAACTTGTTGAATCACCGCTGACCATACCAGTGATCAAAGATGCCGCAAGAGCGATCTACTCACGTAATGTGAGGAATATGGCGACCCTTGGGGGTAATATGGCTGCAAATTGGAAGCATGCAGCATTGATCCCTGCATTGACTGCCCTGCAGGCTACGATAGAACTAAACTTACATGAGGATCAAACGGTCGAAGAGTATCTTGCATCAGATAAAGATGATCTGATCACTGCCGTGAAGATTCCCTTGAGCAATAGAGCCTGTGCCGTCAAAAGAGTGAGAAGATCTAGTGGATCTAAGACTCTTTTGAGCTTTGCTGTCTCTATGGATTTTACTAAAGATGGTATGGCTATCGATCCTATCGTCGTAGCGACGGGTTTCGGTGATACACCGAAAAGACTCCCTAAGATCGAAGAGCTTCTGACTAAGAGAAAAGAACACTCCGTATTCGAGTTCAACCTGGCCTTCAGAGATATGTTAGAACTCGAGAGTGATGAACATAGTTCAAAAGAATATAAGACCTATATCGCAGCACGCTCAGTAGTAGCTTGTGCTGAGAGATGTAAGGAGGTACTGGCATGAAAGTGAACTTTATATTGAATGGTGTACCTCGAATAGAGTCCGTAGCAATCGCTGAGAACCTGCAGGAGCTGCTGCAGCGAATCGGTATGATCTCTGTTCGTGATAGTGATGACCACAGAGGTTTCGTAGGATCAGATACCATCCTCTTCGATGGAGTACCGGTGAATGCCGGATTGATGATCGCAGCTCAGATAAATGGGCATAAGGTAACCACCGCAGAATCTCTTTCAACCACTGCAAGGCCATTGAGTCCTGTACAGTCAGCGATGATCGATGCTGGTGTCGTACAGTCAGGGTATAATGCTCCTGCGGCTGCTCTGATCATCACAGAGCTCCTAGACCGGAAACCCAATCCTAGCAAGGCAGATATCAAAGAGGCTCTTTCAGCCCTCTATAACCGTGCAACAGGATACCAGCAGTTCTTCACTGCCGTAGAACTGGCAAAGAAGCGTATCATCGATGAGAATGCTACCATGAAGGTGAGCGATGAGTTCAGAGATGATCTCAAGTATGTCGGAAAAGCTCATAGAAAAGTCGATGGTGCCAAACTCGTTCGTGGAGACCGAGCCTTCGTCGAGGATATGGTCCTTCCCGGATCCTATATCCTGAAGATGCTACACAGTCCCCATGCTCATGCCTATATCACGAGTATCGATACTACTGAAGCTGAAGAGCTTCCGGGTGTACATCTCGTATTGACCTATAAGAATGTACCTGATAACTACTATACCCCTGCAGGACAGGGCTTCCCTGAACCCTCTCCCTATGACCGGAGGATGTTCTCACAGAAGCTTCACCATGTCGGTGACCGAGTAGCTGCAGTAGTTGCAGAAACCCAAGAGATCGCCCTTGCAGGCTTAGCTCTCATCAACGTAGAGTATGAAGTTCTCAAACCGGTATTCACCATCGAAGAGGCTTCAGCAGAAGGTGCACCTATCGTGCATAACTCAGTAGTCTCCTATGTTGTCGGTGCTCCTGATGACCTAGAAGAGAAGAACAAGCACGCAGATCCTCGAGATGGCAGGATAGAGATCCAGTTCCCTATCGGTGCTGATCCTCATGCCAACAAGGCAGCGAGTGTATCCGGTGCTATCGGAGATATTGAGAAGGGGTTCGAAGAGGCAGATACAGTCATCGAGAGAACCTATGAGACGGCACAGTTCCAGTGTACTCCTTGTGAGACACATATCGTATATACCAAGATGGATGGGGACCGATTAGTCATCCATGCATCTACTCAGGTACCCTTCTTCGTACGAAGGATCGTATCTAAGGTCATCGGTATCGATGAGAACAAAGTACGTGTCATAAAAGAACGAGTCGGTGGTGGTTATGGTTCGAAGCAGGAGGTCCTTCTTGAGGATGTCTGTGCCTATGCGACCTGGGTCACTAAGAAACCGGTCCTGTTCCACTTCACACGAGAAGAGGAGTATACCAATAGTGTATCCCGATTCCCTA
>CAZLZY010000038.1:0-12260 GCA_964564075.1 uncultured Spirochaetales bacterium | reverse complement strand
TCATCTTTGCTAAAAAACTCTCGAAAAACTGATTAAACATGACTAAATTAGTAAATAAAACTATTATAGGACATGTCGTGTATATTTTTATTGAATAATTATACAGGATTTTGTATAACTATAGGGTATTCTAGGAGAGGGTAAACCACGTTACTGTTGGTTTTTATCCTTTTTTTAGATTTGAATCACAATATTGAACGTGGAGGGGATTATCGTGAAAAAAGTTCTTGCTATTCTATTAATTATGATCGTTGCGACAGGTGCACTGTTCGCTGCAGGTCAGAGCGAAGAAGCTACGGAAGTAAAAGTTGGTTTTATCGGACCAATGACAGGTGACTATGCTAACTATGGTGAGCTGATGTCTCAGGCTGTTCGACTAGCTGCTGAAAAAAGAAATGCTTCTGGCGGAGTTGCTGGGATGCAGATCGAAGTTGTTGTAGAAGATTCTGAAGGTGTTGTTGAAAAAGGACAGGCTGCGATCGAGAAACTCGCTTCTGTTGATAAAGTAAACGGTATCGTTGGTGCGGTATTCTCAGGTGTATCAATCGCAATTGCTCCTCGAGCAGATGCTGAACAGATCGTAATGATCTCACCATCATCAACACATGCTGATCTTACTGGTATCGGAGAATATATCTTTAGAACCACTCCATCAGATGCTCTTCAGGCAAGTGTTGCTGCTGCGTACTTCGCAGATGTCATGGGAATCAAAAGACTTGCTGTTCTTTATGTTAAGAATGACTACAGCCAGGGACTTTATGAAGAAGTCTCAAAGATCTTCGAAGCAAAAGGCGGAGAGATCGTAGCTTCAGAGACTGCTCTTCAGGGAGATAAAGATTTTAAGACACAGCTTACAAAGATCAAAGCAACTGCTCCTGAAGCAATCTATATGCCTAACTATGTAGCTGAGATGGCTCAGATCCTAGAACAGGCTGCAAGTCTTGGTATCAAAGCTAAGTTCTTAAGCGCTGATGGATTCTCAAACCCTGAGATCTACGACCTTGCTGGCGATTACACTAATGGTGTTATCTACACTGGTCCAGTAGAAGCTGCTGTTGCTGACGGCGCTACCTCTTTTGCTGCTGATTATGCTGCAAAATGGGGTGTTGAACCAGACTCATTCTCAAAGAACTCATTTGATGGTGCTAACATCATCTTTGATGCAGTTGAGAAAGTATACAATGAGACCGGTAAGATCGATCCTGTTGCAGTACGAGATGCTGTTGCTGCTACCAAAGACTACGTAGGTGTATCTGGTAGTGTAAGTTTCGCATCAAACGGAGACCTCATTGCCGTACAGGGTGTCTTTGAAGTTCAGAACCAGAAACCTGTACAGATCGGAGTCTACTCTGTAGATGGTACGGATCTTATAGAGATCAAATAGTCTGAACTCATTTGTTAACTGAAATAAAGCCCTGGCTATGCCGGGGCTTTAGTCGTACTATCAGATACTGTTGTTCTTAGTAACGGTATAGAGTTCTGTACCGTTACTAAGCATAATAGTGTTTGTGTATCAAAAAACCTGATTGGCAGTAGCTAGCCTACTGTTTCGAGTAAGGAGTATATTTTGGGTTCAATCTCAGAAGTTTTTCAACATTTATTGAATGGTCTGACACTTGGAGGCATCTATGCGTTGATAGCTCTCGGGTATACCATGGTGTATGGTATCCTCAAGTTCATCAACTTCGCGCATGGTGAGATCCTTATGGTCGGTGCCTATGTAGGTATGTTCGCCTTCGATTTCTTACGTGGCGATCTACCATATGGTCCTCTGATGCTCGTCGTGTTCTTCATTGCTATGATCATTGCCATGTTCATCAGTGCAGTATTAGGTGTGATGATCGAGAAGATCGCCTATAAGCCTTTACGAAAAGCTACCCGATTAGCTCCTCTACTGAGTGCGATCGGTGTGTCGTTCATCTTGAGTAATCTTGCAGCCTATATCTGGGGGACGAAATCTCGAAAGTTCGATTATCCCTTTGATAATACCTCATACATCATCGGGGGAGTGGCGATCACTCCTCATCAGATTCTTATCCTAGTCGTTTCTATGGTCCTTATGATCGGATTGAAACTCTATATCGATAAGACTCGAATGGGTAAAGCCATGAGAGCTACCAGTCTTGATCAAGAAGTAGCAGCTCTTATGGGTATCGATGTGAATAAAGTCATCTCGCTAACCTTTGCTATTGGTTCAGGTCTGGCTGCTACAGCCGGTATCCTCGTAGCCCTAGACTTCAAGGTCTATCCTACGATGGGAGCCATGGCAGGATTGAAAGCATTCGTCGCAGCCGTCGTCGGTGGTATCGGTAATATTACCGGAGCCATGGTCGGGGGGATCCTTCTAGGATTGCTTGAGACCTTCGGAGTCGCTGTCCTAGGTATTCCCCAAGGACTGAAAGATACGATAGCCTTCGGTATTCTCATCATCATCCTTCTGGTCAAACCTGAAGGTCTGCTCGGTAAGGCAGAGAGGGAGAAGGTCTAGTATGATTAATTTTCTATTATTGATCCTGATCTATACAGGTCTCTACGCCCTTCTTGCATTAGGACAGAACATCATCACCGGTTTTACCGGATTATTGTCATTATGTGCAGCAGGATTCTTCGCTATCGGCTCCTATACCACTGCAATATTGACTGTCAGTTATGGATGGAGCTTCTGGTTGACGATCCCCTTAGCAGGAGTGCTTGCAGCTCTTGCAGGAGCTCTCATCGGACTACCGACATTGCGGCTCAAAGGTGACTACCTTGCGATCGCTACATTGGGGTTCGGAGAGATCATCAGGAATGTCATCCTAAACTGGGATTCACTGACAAGAGGACCTATGGGAATAAATGGTATACCGATGCCTACGATCTTTGGTATGGTTATCAATCCCTACAAAAAATGGGGTTATCTCATCTTAGTATGGGCCTTCGTCATCGTATTCTACTTCCTGTTGAAAAGACTGACGAGATCTCGAATGGGTAGAGCTCTAGAGGCTATCAAGGAAGATGAGATCGCAGCATACTCGATGGGGATCAACACGACTAAATATAAGGTATGGGCCTTTATGGTCGGTGCTTTCGTAGCTGGTTGTGCCGGATCCCTACAGGCAGGATTCACCCTATCAGTCACACCAAACACCTATACCTTCATGGTATCAGTCATGGTCCTCTGTATGGTCGTCCTTGGTGGTATGGGTAATCATCTAGCAGTCATCCTCGGCGCTTTGATCATTCAGCTTGCAGCTGAATTCCCCAGACTCCTTGGCCTGTCAAGTACGGTACCTCCTCAGTTCAAACAGATCGTCTTTGGTCTTATCTTGGTTATCATGATGATCTATAGACCTCAGGGTATCGTAGGAAGGAAGAAGGTGAACTACGATAAGTTCGTCATTAACGAGACCAAACGTGTAGCCCAGAAGAGCGAGGTGAGTTGATGAGCCTATTATATACAAAACAGCTAACAAGAGCATACGGTGGTGTCATCGCTGTCTCTGATGTTGATTTCTCTGTTGAGAAGAACTCCATCAGCGGTCTGATCGGACCGAACGGGGCAGGGAAGACGACCCTATTCAATAATGTGACGGGTATGGATATTCCTACATCAGGTACCGTCTATTTCAATGATCAAGATATCACCGGTATCCCTGCCTTCAAGATCAGTCGTCTCGGTATCGCTAGGACATTTCAGAACATCAGGTTGTTCAAAGAGATGTCAGTACTCGAGAACGTCATGATCGGACGGCACTTCAAGTCTGGAAAGTCTATGATAAGTGGTAGAACGGTGAATGCCTTCAACAGCTATGTGAAGATGAAGAAAGAAGAGAAGGACGTCTACGATAAGGCCCGTGAATGGCTCGTGTTCTTTGGACTCGATGAATCACGAAATGAGGCAGCGAAGAATCTTCCCTATGGAAATCAACGTGAGCTTGAGATAGCACGTGCGTTGGCAACTGAACCTGAACTACTCTTTCTTGATGAGCCTGCTGCAGGTATGAACCCGCAGGAGACAGCTCAGCTGATGAATACGATCAGAAGGATCAGAGACTTAGGTATCACTGTCCTGCTCATCGAACATGATATGAAACTCGTCATGAATATCTGTGAACATATTACGGTGTTGAACTATGGGAAGAAGATCGCAGAAGGTAATCCTTCGGAGATCCAGAAGAACCCTCTGGTGATCGAAGCGTATCTGGGGAAAGAAGACTAATGAGTGAACTATTAACGATCGATTCAATAGATGTGAAGTATGGGAATATCCAGGCACTCCGAAACGTATCCATGAAAGTGGATGAGGGCGATATCGTCTGTCTTATCGGAGCGAACGGTGCCGGGAAGTCTACCCTGTTAAAGGCTATCGTCGGGCTTGAACCTCTGACGAATGGTGTCATCACCTTCGAAGACACTAAGATCGCACAGGTGCGGTCAGAGGCAAAGCAGCGTTTCAGATTTCGACGGAATCATGATATACTGACAACAGATAAGATTGCACAGATGGGTATTGCACTCGTTCCTGAGGGACGTCGTGTATTTACCGATATGACCGTAGAAGAGAACCTTGATATGGGAGCTTTTATGGTGAGAGATGAGAAGGCGGTCGCTCGAAAGAAAGAGGAGATGTTCGAATTCTTCCCTATCCTGCAGAGCCGTAGAAAGCAGAAGACCCGTTCTCTTTCAGGTGGTGAACAGCAGATGATGGCGATAGCTCGAGCATTGATGAGTTCTCCACGCATGCTACTGCTCGACGAACCGGGCTTGGGGCTTGCTCCTCTTATTATTCAGGATATCTTCCAGAAGATCGCTTTGATCAACCGTGAAGATAAGGTGACCGTATTCCTCGTAGAGCAGAATGCGAAGATCGCATTGAAAGCATCAACTCAGGGATATGTGATGGAGAATGGTAAGATCGTTCTCTCTGGTGACAGTAAGGATCTGCTGGAGAACAGTAAGGTACGAGCTGCCTACTTAGGTGAATAGTAATCAAGTCTCTCTCATTATATGACTGGAGGTTATCATGATCGTTGAAAGAAGAATGACAAAGAATCCTGTGACTATCAAACAGGATGTACCTATTGCTGAAGCTCAGAGACTGATGAGGCAGGAGAAGATACATCGACTTCCTGTTCTAGATAAGCATTGTAAGCTCATCGGTATCGTGACGGAGAAGGACCTTCTCTATGCATCTCCCTCCCCGGCAAGTACCCTTGATGTCTATGAGATGAACTATCTCCTTTCAAAACTGACCGTTGAGAAGGTTATGTCAGCACCAGTGATCACCATCTCACCTGATGCCGTCATCGAAGAGGCTGCAAGGATCATGGCTGATAATGATATTGGTGGGCTCTCAGTGGTGAAGGATGATAAACTTGTCGGGATCATCACTGAATCTGATGTCTTCAAAGTGTTCATAGAGCTGTTCGGAGCACGAGAGAAGGGGCTCAGGATAAGTATGCTAGTCCCTTTCACTCCTGGTGAGTTGTCAAAGCTCTCAACGGCTGTCTTTGGAGCAGGTGGTAACATCATATCCTTTGGTTCCTTCCTTGGTACCGATCCATCGAACCTCTTATGTATCATGAAGGTAAGTGGGATAACGAAGGATGCTCTTCTTGCTATTTTGGAACCTGTGATCATTGAGATCAAGGACATTCGAGAGGTCTAAGTGGATTTCGGAAAGATCTTAGAAGAGTGGGAATCAGAACACAAAGAGGGAGCGACTGATGCCGGTCGCTCTAGTACTGAATCTCAACATGTACCAACATCTAATGAGTTGAAGAGGATGAGTCCTCAAAGATCGCTTGACCTGCATGGATACACTGCAGAGGAGGCAAAGGTCTTTGTCCTTGATTTCCTTAAGACTTCCTATCATTCCGGACTCTTCAAAGTCATGATCATTCATGGGAAGGGCTATCATTCAAAAGATGGTAAACCGGTATTGCAGAAGGTCGTCTATGAGTGCCTAGATTCTTCACCCTATGCAGGGAAGAGGGGTGTCCCCTCACCGAAGCATGGGGGAACAGGTGCCGTGTGGGTAGCAATAAAAAAACCCGCTAAATGATCTAGCGGGTGATTTTCAACTGTATCTAACAGCACATACTTTTACTATCGCTCTCGATAGATGATTCTACCTCGGGTAAGATCGTATGGGGACAATGCAACTCGTACTTTATCGCCGGGAACAATCCTGATGTAGTGTTTTCTCATCTTACCTGAAAGGTGAGCTAGAATGAGATGTCCATTCGCGAGCTCAACACGAAACATCGTGTTAGGTAATGATTCTTTTACAATGCCTTCTACTTCAATAGCTTCTTCTTTAGCCACAATTCCTCCTGTGTGCTCCGGTTGCTGAACAACCGTATCAAGACAATGCAAATTTTATGGTAACCACGGCCTTTTGTCAACCATAAGAGCCGGAACGCTTTTAGAGAGTGAATAATTGTTAATTATGTGTAAAAATCAAGTCTATACACTTGACAAGCATTAAGTAAAACATATAAATAGGTTTTAAAATACTTAGCATAGCACGGAGGCTTTCTGTGAATAGTGAATTTGTCAAAGAAATGGAAAAAAAGTTGATTTTAGCACGAGAAGAGATTCTGAAGAAGTTCATTTCAGAGAGTGAAGATTTTAAACGGATGGTCAATGGGATGGAATCAAAGGACTTTGGAGACATCGCAGCTGATGATGTTGCTACAAAGAAGCTTGAAGCTATCAACAGACATGAGTCGATCAGACTCAAGCAAGTTGAATCAGCGTTGGGAAGAATTCGTAATAAGCACTATGGGGTATGTTTGGAGTGTGGTAAAAAGATACCGGAAGATAGGTTGAAGGCTATACCGTATGCAGTACGATGTATAGAATGCCGAAACGAATCGGAACGAGAGAACCGAAGAGCCAGAGCATGATCATCTGTCCCAAGGGATTATCAAGGTGTCGATCATATATATCGGCACCTTGAACTTATTTAAAGATAGGGGTTGTGAGTCTTCTCATACCCGATGGTGGTAGAATCCCCATGACCAGGATAGACGATCGTCTCTCCTGGTAGATCCAATAACCTTCCTTTTATATGAGAGATCAATGTTTCATGATCTCCTCCTGCAAAATCAGAACGACCGATCGAATCTCTAAAGAGCGTATCACCTGAGAATAGTATGTTCTGTTCAACATCATACAGACAGATCGATCCAGGCGTGTGCCCTGGAGTATGGAGGACTCTCAAGGTGGAATCTTTCACCAAGTCTTTATGATTGAGAGCTTCGCTTGCTTCGGGAAGCATCTCGAGGCTTTCTCGTGCATATGAGAGAAGTTGAGGGACGAGGTCCCTTAGCTCATGAAGTTGCAAGACCCTTCCAGACTCCCCCAGATGATCGACCTCTTCTCTATGACAGTAGACCGGTATACCAAGATAGTTCTTGACTACCTTGCCTACTGCAAGGATGTGATCGAAATGGGTATGAGTCAGGATGATCGCTGTTGGAGTGAGCCCTGTCTCAGAGACCTTCCCTATGATCTGCTTAGCATCATCAGCAGGGTCGATGATGAACAGATGCTCATCATCGCTACTGTAGAGATAACAGTTAGTCTGGAGAGGTCCTGAGGGTATCGTGATGACCATAGACTATTTCTTTGATTTTGCATGGTTGACTACAAGGGCTCTACCTTTGTATTTCAATCCATGGAGTTTCTCGATGATAGTCTCTGCAACATCTTTCTTCACGGTGACGAAAGAATAGTTCTCAAGAGATTTGATCGCGAGAATACCCTCTTCCGATACACCTGCCTCTGTGACTATCAGTTTAGTGATATCTTTTGGATAGGTACGTCTGCTTCTGCCAACACCAAAGAAGAGTGTAGAACTATCTTCATCAGAGAAGACAGGTGCAGCTTTCCGGGTTCTCTGCCTTGAACCTCTTGGTGCATCAGAGTTCATATATGCTCTGAAGAGGAAAGCAGTCAGGTAACCTCTTCTATAGAAGGGAACATGCTTCTTTATCACTCGTTTAAGATTGTTCAGTTCATCTGGATTTGCATCTTTTTCGACTGCCTCTATCAATAGTTTGATCTTACCTTCTAAAACTTCTTGTGCCTCTGGTGTCTCGAATCGTTTGCTCATGGTGTAATTCTCCTGAATTGGTAATACCGATGGGGTATCCCGAGCAGTATAAACAATATGATGAGTTCCTGCTACTACAGGATTTATACTGCTCATCTTTTTGATCCTCTTATCTTCAAGTGGTAGACCTGCATAGATGATGTGTTCTCCATCTGATGGGATGGTCGCCGACTCTGAGAGGTGTTTGATTGTTACTGTATAGAGTTCTCTGTTACTGCTGAAGTAGGTATCTAGTTCTTCATATATCTTCGGGTATGCAGCAATGATCAGGACTTGAGGGATCCTCTGTGCATAGATGTAATCTGAGATGACCTGCGGGGTGATCTCAGCTACTCGATAGAGGAAGACCTCATTTCTTGTGACGAGGTCTGCATCAGAAAGGATCTTATATCGGGGCAGCATCGCTACAAAAGATGGAAGATTGGTCAGGTCCTGACTTAACAGGATCCTTTTAGCCTTCCTTGACAACTTAGCGTTCAGATAGAGTAGATCATTATCAAAGCTATCGAAGTAGGTAGGGTCAGTCCCCTGGGGCGGTTCGATGATACATGCCTGCCTTACCCTCATCAACGAGAGATTCCCTCTCCTGAGATGATCGATCATACGTTTTGGTGTAGAGATGATCAGAGAGCTATTTCCGTGAAGTAAGGATAGATCATCTTTTACATCATCTGTAGTACCGAGTACTACGGGATAGAATACTCCCTCCTTCAATGGGTCTAGACCTTTGAGAAAAGCTCTGATGAACGGTATATGTTCGTGAGCAATGATCAAGAGTCGAGTAGGTGCATTGATAGGAGCATGGGTATTCGAGTTCTTCGCATGGGAGAGTAGATACATCAGTCCTGCAAGGACCCCATCGTTCCCGAAGTCGATATCGACGATGATATTCTTCCGGTGGATATGAAGGAGTCTTTTTGCAAAGCTCAGTATAAGGCTTGAGTTAGAAGTAGATTGGATCTCATCACATAGGTTGAGAATCTCTTTAGCGATACCGACAGATTGTTTTGACACTCTTATCACAGTTCCATATAGTAGTTTTTAATAGGATATAAAGAGTCATTGGCTTTGTCAAGAAAGCAGTTATATGCTACTATGCAAATGAGCTGTCACTTTTGCTGATCAGGAGAGTCTCATGGAAGAAATAAGAACGAAGATCGCAGAATTAAAACATATCTGTGTGACTTTGGATGCACAACTCAAAACTCGTTCACAATCCTTCGGAGAAATGGTGTTCCCCTTTGAACAGTCGATCGAAGACCAATCATTAGCAGATTCCTACCAACTCGTTGGGACCCAGAAAGAGGTCGTCTCTGCGATCGAAGGTGATATTTCCCGGATCAAACAGGCTACCTCTGCCTCAGAACTTGCAAAAGTGGAGATCTCAAAGATAGAGCAACGGCTTGCCTCAATAGAGTTCGAGAAGAACTCTCTCTATAGTCGTATCGGTGTCATAACCTATGAAGAATATGCTGCCGGAGAGATCGGAGAGGAATTCTCCCTGCTCTTCACCTCTATCACACATCAGAATGCAGAGCTCAGTAAGATACAGAAGAATCTTAAAGAGAATGAACTTCGCTACCTTGCTGCCTCCTTCTTCGAGAAGATGTCCTTGAAGATGAAGCGTAACAAGATGAAGTCTGAACTTGAGAAGATGGATGTGGCAAGAGAAGACCTCTTCAAGAACTCAGGTAAACAGATCTGTAGTTCCGATCTGATCGGGCATGTGAAAAGCAAGAATGCGGTCGCTATATCGAAAGATTTCTCTAGGTTAGATCAGGAACGGGATCGAATGTATGCACTTCTTGAGTCACGCAAGTTCGAATTCAACCAGAATCAAGACCTTCTCAACCACTCAGGCGTTGATGGCGATGTGAATAAGCGGATAAAAGAGCTTGAGAAACAGTACCATAAAGCAAAGGCGGGGCTCGATGCTGCCTTCTCCGCATTAGGTTCAAAGGCTATCGGGATCGATGAGTATCGTGAATTGGCACAAAATCATGAAGAGATCCTAGCCATCATATATGAGATCAACGGACTGCTAGCAGAACGTGAAGGTGTCCAACGACAACTTGATACCTATGATGCTAGACTGAAGATCAAAGAGCTTGAATCTACGATAGATATCGATCACCAGAAAGAGACGCGAGTCAAGAGTCAGGTGAAGGTTCTCAACGAACAGCTAGAAGAATTGAAGCAAAGAATAGCTAGCAACAGAAAGCAGATCGCTGCATTGAAGAAGATGATAGTGAACGAGAACTCAGAGGAAGAAGAGAAGTAGGTGAGTGAAAAAGACCCTCAGTTGTTCCCATCAGAAGAGATCGATGGGAAGCCTAAACCTGAAGCTCCTCTATCAGTAAGAAAGAATGCATCCTCGCAACCTGTATCATCGTCAACACCGCCAACTCCTACCCCTGTAAAGAGACCACCCAAAAAGAAGAAACGATGGAAACGAAAGAAGAAGATGTCTGTGAAAGAGAGAAGATCTCTTATACACTTCTTGATCGTCTTCTCGGGTATCATGGTAGTGAGTCTGATCTTAGGCTTAGCCCTGCGATTTACCGGTACTAGATATGAGCTATTCATAGCCTCCGAGGTCAGTACGAATAGGGAGTTCGTTCGGAGTTTTGCAACAGAACTCCCAGAGAGTGCTATGCTCTTCGATGTGTTCACGGAGATACCACAGGATGATCATACCCTCTATCAGATATCATATGGGACCTCCGTCTCACAGATCTGTCAGGATCTTTCAGAACTCGGGATCCTCGGGACCCATAGTGCTCAGGATCTTCTTGATCTGTTAGTCGCTAACAGCTTTGATACTGGGATCAGGGCAGGAAGCTATCTCTTCCCGAAGAATCTGAACCTACAGACTATTGGTCTGATCCTCTATAAGGGATTCTCAGACCTTGCAGTCGTATCACTCTATGATGGGCTGACCATAGCCGGTATCGATGATCATCTCAGTGGGAAGGGAATCATCGTATCAGGAGAGTTCATCGAGGCTTCAACAAGCATAGCAGACCGATATGGTCTCAACTTCTCAGAGGGCTTCTTCCTCCCTGATGATTATGTGGTTCCGATCACTGATACGAGTGCTGAGCAGCTTGCTCAGGTGATGTATCTTACCTGTCGGGATCTTCTCATCGAGCATAAGGATAGACTTGATCTTCTCGGACAGACCGAATCGGAGATCCTTATCATCGCTTCGATGATACAGAGAGAGACCGCGAATACCAAAGAGATGCCGCTCATCTCAGGGATCATCAATAATAGGCTTATCTGCAGTATGCCCTTAGGGATCGATGCGACCACCCGTTATGAGACTGACAACTGGAGTAGACCGATAACCTCGGCTGAGCTCTCAGCTGATACGCCCTATAACACAAGGAATAAGAGTGGATTACCTCCTACAGGGATAGCGAACCCTGGAGTACTTGCTATCCTCGCAGCCTTCTACCCCGATGATACTCCCTATTTCTATTATCTCCATGATAAGAGTGGGCAGATCCATCCGGCTGTAACCTATGCAGACCACCTTGAGAATGTTCAGAAGTATCTACGATAGGATCAATAATTCAGTTTTTTATTTTTATTGACAAGGAACCCTAATACTCCTAATATGAAAGTAGTTATGAAAGCACTTTCATAACTGTATAACATCAGTGGAGTGAGTATGAACAAGGTCCCGACTATTTACGAGGTAGCACAGACAGCTCATGTTAGTATAACTACCGTATCTCGTTTTATGAATAATCCAGATAAAGTAGCACCAAAGACTCGTGTGAAGATCGAAGAGGCTATGAAAGCGCTCGATTTCACTCCCAAGGCAGATGCAGTCGCTCGGGCTCGGCAAGGGGCGAAACGCATAGGTATTCTCATCCCCTTCCTCACTGCTCAATCGTTCGTGGAGAGACTTGATGGGATCCATACTATCTTGAGACCCGAGGGGTATGAACTCGTAACCTATGTCGTTGATACTCCTAGACAGCTCCAAGGGTATCTCTCGATGCTCCCGGTTAGTGGACGAATAGATGGGCTGATCATCATGGCATTACCTTTCTCTGATGAAGATGTTGAAAATTTCAAACGACATGGAGTTCCAGTAGTTGGGATAGAAGTAGAGCATGAGGATGTGTCGAGTATCACCATTGAT
>CAZLZY010000037.1:10573-12328 GCA_964564075.1 uncultured Spirochaetales bacterium | reverse complement strand
GTATACCCCAATTCCTATCACCCTAGTCTATTAGAATAAGGAGCCTTTGAAATGAAAAAAAGATTAAGTTTTAGTATCATATTAGGATTAATGATCCTTCTCTGTATCTCATGTACGACACCTCTTATCGCTGCAGGACAGCAGGAGGTCTCCCCTATATCTAGTGAATCTGTAGTTCGAGGAGAAGTCGCTATAGGGAATCCTTCAGTGATGATCGAAAGAATCACTGCACAAGTCGATATCACCAATGATGGTGGTGCGTTCTTAGTGACTGATTGGACTTCCAAGAGTAAGAAGAGCTATGAGATCATTGGTGATATGGCACACATACTATTGAATTTTAAAGATGAGATCATCGATGCTGAAGTGATCTTCATAGAGAAGAAACAGTGGAGTGGCTCTTTGGTAGTCGTCAGTATCATGTTCCCTGAAGAGAAGA
This sequence comes from uncultured Spirochaetales bacterium, assembly GCA_964564075.1. Classification (GTDB taxonomy): domain Bacteria; phylum Spirochaetota; class Spirochaetia; order CAKZLE01; family CAKZLE01; genus CAKZLE01. The sequence continues at coordinate 11,889 of CAZLZY010000037.1, read as the reverse complement.
CACTGCTGAAAAAATGATATGAAGTAAGTCAGGTCATATAAAGAGGGTCCAATTTGATTTGAACCCTCTTTTTTAATGGATCCTAGACGTAACCCTGGTCGATCATAGCGTTAGCTACTCTCATGAAACCTGCAATATTAGCACCATCGACATAATTGCCTTTAGTACTATACTGATCAGAATAATCGATACACATGGTATGGATCCTCTTCATGATATTCTGTAACTCACCATCGACTCGTTCTCGTGTCCAGACCATTCTAGAACTGTTCTGAGCCATCTCTAATCCTGATACTGCTACACCACCAGCATTGGTTGCTTTTGCAGGACCATAGAGGATGTTATTATCAAGGAAGAGTTTTACACCCTCTTCGCTCGTAGGCATATTCGCGCCCTCTGCTACAACGGTAACACCGTTCTTCAACAGATTCTGTGCATCTTTCTCATTGATCTCATTCTGTGTCGCACAAGGGAAAGCACAATCAGCTTTGATATCCCAAAGAGGATTACAACCTCTTGTAGCTTTCACTGGAGTATAGGTTGAATGTGGGTATTCCTGTTCATACTCAGCGATTCTGCCTCTCTTCACATTCTTGAGCATCATGATGTAATCAAGTTTCTTCGTATCGATTCCCTCTTCATCATAGATAAAACCAGAAGAGTCAGATACCGTAACGACCTTTGCACCGAGTTCGATCAGCTTCTCGATCGTGAACTGAGATACATTACCGGAACCAGAAACAAGACAGGTCTTCCCTTCTAGAGTCTCACCTCGTGTTTCCATCATGTTCTGAGTGAAATAGATCAGTCCATAACCGGTAGCTTCAGGACGAATAAGGGATCCTCCCCATTCAGGGCCTTTACCGGTAAGAATACCGGTAAACTGATTCGTGATCCTCTTGTACTGACCGAACATGAATCCGATCTCTCTTCCACCGACTCCGATATCACCGGCAGGGACATCAGTGTTCTCTCCAATATGTCTATAGAGCTCAGTCATGAAACTCTGACAGAAACGCATGACCTCTAGATCACTCTTTCCCTTAGGTGAGAAATCTGATCCACCCTTACCACCACCAAGACTGAGGCCGGTAAGACTATTTTTGAACACTTGTTCGAATGCTAAGAACTTCATAATACTCTGATTAACGGAAGCATGAAGTCTCAAGCCCCCTTTGTATGGACCTAAGGCACTATTCATCTCTATACGAAAACCTCGGTTCACCTGTAGTTCTTCATTATCATCGACCCATGGAACCCTAAAGGATACGACTCTTTCAGGTTCGATCATGCGCTCAATGATCTTATGATACTTG
>CAZLZY010000037.1:0-10563 GCA_964564075.1 uncultured Spirochaetales bacterium | reverse complement strand
CATCGATGACTTTCTCTAGTGAGTACAGCACCTCTTGTGCCGCCTGGTGGAATTCCCTTTCATGGGGATCCCTCTGTTCCATCTGAGTTAAGATGGGGGTAATGATTGACATATACACTGCTCCTGTTTTAAGGTTTTATCAGTATATAGGAGAGTGTACAGTACCGTCAAACCAATTTGAGGCAAATATGCAAAGATGGTATAAATAGTGTATATTTATGCATTAATAGAAAATCAATGAGTAGTGTACTAAGGGGTTGTATATTTATACATACAGCGTGTAAGTTATTTACGTTTCCTTGCTCTCTTATCCAGTGCAACAAGACCTGTCCCAAAGCCTGTACTGATTGAGAACATGTAGATGATGGGAGTTAGCCTGAAAACCCATTCTAAGAAACCGATCATGAGAAACGATGTTACCCCTACGCCTAAGCCTAACATCAATAGATGGTTCAGCGATTTCCACCTCAACCCAGTGAAGAGGATCGGGAGGAGGATCCGTAGGAGGAGGAATATGAACATCCCGAGACCTATATAACCCATTTCCGCCATGGTCAGCAGATAGATATGGTGTGCAACACCTGCATGTTCTTCATATTTCATGATGACGATATGTTCTCGATACTTATCTTCGACGGTGAGAACATGGGGGTATTGGTTAAGACCGACCCCAAAGACATGGTCTGCTGCCATCATCTTCGCTGCGATGTTGAACTCTTCTCTTGCTCCTTCACTCTCTTCGGGGGCATTGAGAAATCGATCGATCACGGTGTCCATGACCATCGCGCCACCCACGAACATCGCAAAGACGATGACTAACGTAGATAACCAGATCTTGAACTTATCAGAGGAGACTTTTCTCTTTCTGAAGTTGACGATCACCATTGCAGCTACTACAGAACCAGCAGAGACTACATAACCTGTTCTAGAACCGGTGGCAAAGACTGCGAAGATCATGCCTAAGGCTGCAAACATAGTCAGGACATACTCGACGAATGAGAACTTCTTGTTCGCCATACCCCATACAAGCATAAGACATACGATCATCAAAAGAAAGGATGGGATAGTATTTGAATGATCGAAGTAGGCTTGAATCCGATAATACCCATCCAGATATTTTTGCTTGAATGCAACTAATAGAAAGGTAAAACCAACGAAGATGAATCCCAACCAGATAGCTTTCATGATCTCCTCTGATCCATCTTCAGTATAGACGAGGTTTATCATGCACCAGTAGAGTGCTCCTGCACGAAAGAGTTGCCAGATGAAGAAATATCCATAGATCGGATTATCACTTCCTGCAACATTGATCACAGCAGCGATGAAGAATATCGTACAGGTCCCGACGGTTCTTGGGAACCATTTGATCTTTTGTGGGCTGGAGATGATCATAGTGAAGATAAGAGCTGCACAGATCAAGTCCGTGATCGTTATCTCAAAGCCTCTAGCAGGACCTCTATAGTGCTCCATTGAGAGGAAGTTTATACTGACCTTAGCTCCAAGCATGGTAGAGAAGATCATGATCGAGATAAGCAGATACTTTATCTTGGGCATCACTATTGATATGCCGATCATTGCTGGCACACCTATGATAGCAGCAAATCCAAAGGCCAAGTACTTCAACATGCTGTATCATACCATATGATATGAGAAATAACATTGCCTGATTTACAATCATATCGCATGGATGTAGAATATATGCTATGAAGCAATATATCGTGATAGCAGGGAATATAGGAGCTGGAAAGTCTACTCTTGTCGAGCGCTTGTGTGACCTTTTAGGGTGGAAGCCCTATTTCGAACCAGTCTCAGAGAATCCCTATCTAGAAGATTTCTACCAAGATATGGACTCCTATGCATTTCAATCACAACTCTATTTCTTGACTGATAGATTGAAGACCCATAAAGAGCTTCAGGATTTCTCAGGACCAGTCGTACAGGATCGTTCAGTCTTTGAGGATGCAGAGGTCTTTGCACGTAATCTCTATAATCAAGGGGCTTTCAAGGAACGGGATTTTGCTACATACATGAAAGTATATGATCTATTCGTCTCATTCTTGGAGCCACCAAGTCTGGTCGTCTATCTCAAGTCTTCACTTGAGACTCTTCGAAACAGGATCGATCTTCGGGGACGTGATTTTGAATCTGATATCACGGATGAGTATCTTCTCGGTCTCAATAACCTCTATGATTCCTGGTTCGCGAACTACTTACTCGGACCAGTATTATCGATCGATACGGCAACTGTAGATATCGTGAATACTCCTGAAGACCTTGAGAAGGTCGTAGAGATGATCAAAGAGGCGATGAAGGGGAAGCAGGAAGATCTCTTCGATGTGTTCGACGAGCACTAGTTAGCTTCAAGACTCTGTTCATAAGCCCATCTGAGTCTGTTTGGGACTGGTATAGGCCTATTCTTCTTCAAATCAAAGAAATATCCTGTCTGAGTCCCAATACAATGGGTCCTCGTTTCACTTACGATCTCGAACTTAGCGGCCCACTTAGCTTTCCCAAGTGAATGTATCCAAACTCTCCCTATGAGTTTATCATTGATCCTGACTGGGTACTTATATTCGATCTCAGTCTTTGCAAGGATTGGGGAGAAGTCACTTTCCATCATCTCTGCATAGGGGAAATAGGATTCTAATGATTCCATTCTTAGATCTTCGAACCATCGGACATAGACGATATTACTGACGATACCCATAGCATCAATGTCATACGCTTTGACTCTGATAGGGTGTTCGATTAATAGGGCCTTTAGCTCATTGCTCATGAAGTTCTCCGTTATTCAGTATGGATTTAGGTGGTTGAATACTTTAATGAATCATCATTGTTTGGTATATTCAATACCATACTATAATCAAAGGGCATAAGTGATACAATGGGAATACAGGAAGTTAGAAGAGAGTTTTCCACTCATGGAGTGAACTTGGATATCTTAGAGTTCGATCAGAGTTCAGCGACGGTTGAACAAGCTGCTATAGCCCTTGACACTGAACCTGATAGAATAGCTAAGACCATGGCATTCAAAGTGAATGATAATCCTCTGCTGATCGTTCTCAAAGGCTCGGCACGAGTCGATAACAGGAAGTATAAAGATCGATTCGGTGTGAAAGCAAAGATGCTCTCAGCTGAAGAGGTCGCTGAAGTCACTGGACATAAGATCGGTGGCGTCTGTCCGTTTGGATTGAAACAGGATATCCCCATATTTCTTGATGTCTCACTAAAAGAGTTCGATGTTGTCTACCCGGCAGCAGGTAGTGCCAACTCAGCAGTTAGAGTTCCCGTCCCCAGTTTTAGGGAGTTAGTAAAAGGAGAGTGGATCGATGTCAGCAAATGATGGATACAATGGTATAAAGATACAGATCAGTGAATGGGTACGTGGTCACTATTGGGAGCATAATGATAATTGTGCTACTACCATGATCAGCTGTCTTTCCAAACTCTTTGGTATTGAGGTGCACGAACAGGTATGGGCAGCCTCTCTAGGGATGCATGGAGCTGGTGGTTATGGCGGGCAATGTGGACTTGTAGAGGGGGGACTCCTCTTTATCGGGATATATGGTACTAAGAAGAAGATGACAAGAGAGAAGATCGTCATCATATGTAGAAATTATGCTAAAGCTTTTGAGGCGAACTTCTCTTCTATCTCATGCCATGACTTGAGACCGGAAGGGTTCAAAGCAGATGATCCTCCTCACCCCTGTGAAGGGATTACGACTGAGACTGCATGGTTCACCTATCAATGGCTTTTGAATATATAAGATTTGTTAAGGAGAATCGCGTTACATGAAACAAGCAGAGATTAAAGAATCATTCAAGCAGAAGATCGTAGATGGCGGTAATGCCATGGTAGACCAGGGACTAACCGTAGGGACCTGGGGAAACATAAGCATAAGAGACCCTGAGACAGGACTGATCTATGTGAAGCCTTCAGGAATGAAATATAGCAGCATCACCACAGATGATGTAGTCGTATTTGATAAAGAACTCAATATCGTAGATGGACATAGAAAACCTACGATAGAATTTAATTTCCATATCGGGATCATGAATGCCCGACCAGAGATCAACTATGTCATTCATACCCATCCGGTCTATTCAGCAGTATTCGGTGTTATTGGGGAAGACCTTCCTGGTATCTGTGAAGACTTCGTACAGCTCGTAGGTGATAAGATCACTAATTGTACCTATGCTCTCCCAGGAACAGAGCAGCTTGCTCTTAATGTCGTAGCGACACTCGGAGACAAACGAGCCGTCATGATCCCGAATCATGGGACCGTATGTTGTGGTGAAGACTTCGATACAGCGATGAAAGTCTGTTTTGTCGTAGAGAAATCTGCTCAGATCTATATCATGGCAAAGAGCATCGGAACACCGATGTTGATCTCAACAGAAGATGTTCTCGCTATGCAGGATTTTGCAAAGAACCATTACGGTCAGGGAAAATGATGTGAGGGATGCTTAAGAGAAAGGATAAAGATCTGAAAACAGAGCTTTGTCCTTTTTTCTAGAGTAGAGTAGAGATCGTATCGCTTTTGAGGACCTGTCCTGAACTGACGACCTTCTCATCAATGACTAATGCTGGTGTTGACAGGACATGGTATTTCATGATGATCGACATATCTGTGACCTTCTGAACATTCGCTGTCTTACCGACAAGTTCTAGAGCTTCTAGAGTATTATCGTAGAGCTTCTGACATTTTGCGCATCCACCGCCTAGAATCTTAATTTCCATTTTATAACTCCTTTAGTTTAGATATTAGAATACTAAATTGAATATCCAACCAGCACAGGTGAAGAACACTAGTAGCATGAAGAAGAATATAACTAATAGTTTTGGTTTCATGACCTGCCTGAGTAGTACGAATTCTGGGAAGCTTGCAGCTACCGTGCTCATCATCAGAGCGATCGTCGTACCTACAGGAAGCCCTTTGAGAAGCAGTGATTCAGCTATCGGAATCATCCCTGTTGCATTCGAGTAGAGGGGGATACCTAGCAGTACTGCTATGGGGACTGACCACCATTGGCCGGCTCCTAAGTTATCGGTGATGAACTCTTCAGGTACGAACCCATGAAGAATAGCACCAACTCCTACACCGATGAGGACCCATTTCCAAATTCGGGAGAAGATCGTCCCAACCTCTGCTTTGGCGAATATATGTCTATCTTTCATGGTCAGGCGGATATGGTCCTGTTTCATATCAGCATCTGTGATCCCTGCTGCCATTGCAGATGCCTGGTTCCCCAGATCTGTAAGGTGCTTCTCTGCCCCGATAGAGTCTAAGAATATACCACCAAGGATTCCTGCAGTCATTCCGGTGACAACATAGATGATCGTGAACTTGAAACCTAACAGTCCCCCTAGGAGGGCTATAGCCACCTCATTGATCATCGGTGAGGTGATAAGAAAGGACATCGTTATGCCCAGGGGGATCTTTGCTGAGGTGAACCCCAAGAAGAGTGGGATACTCGAGCAGGAACAGAATGGGGTGATCGCACCGAACATCGCGGCGATGAGATATCCAAAGCCTCGTGACTTCCCTTGCAAGAATGTACGGACCTTCTCTGTATCAAGACTGGCTCTCAGTATTGCTATGATATAGATCATGACGACTATAAGAGCATATATCTTTGTCACATCTTCAATGAAGAAGTGTACTGAATGAGCTAATGCTGTATTGGGATCTATCCCGAAGAGATCATAGGTCAGTAGATCAGCAATAAGGGTGAATATCTTAAACATCTAGTACCTCTGTTCTTTCTATCAATGATCTAGGAAGAGTCATGACGAACTCTTTGATCTGGTCTCGAACTTTTCTATAACAATCAAGTTTGGCCTCATTCCCTTCAACTTCTGCTGCCAGTCTTGGAGGATCATCGAATCCTACATGGAGGACAGTACTCTTTCCCAGATAGACTGGGCAGTTCTCATGTGCATGTCCACAGACAGTGACCACATAGTCAAAAATAACATCTTTGAATTCAGATGCGAACTGTGAAGTATGAGTTGATATATCAACTCCAGCTTCTGTCATGACCTTTACTGCATTGGGATTCAGACCATGGGTCTCTATTCCCGCAGAGTAGGCTTCTATCACATCACCTTTAAGTGCTCGTGTCCAACCTTCTGCCATCTGTGATCTACAGGAGTTCCCTGTACAGAGAAAAAGGAGCTTCAACATTGTTATTCCTTAATATTTCTATATATTGCGAAATATAATATCAAGTACTTGATTTGTCAACAGTAAATCAGTATATTTATGAGGAATCAACATTCGAGAGATGAGGTAAAAGTTTATGAGAGCTGCAGTTCAGATGATGAAAGCATTAGGGGATGAGAATAGGTTTCGTATCTTCATGTTATTAGCAAATAAGAAGATGTGTGTCTGTGAACTGCTACAGATCCTTGATATCGCAGGATCTACCTTATCGGCTCATCTGAAAGTACTGAAGACAGCAGGTCTCATCGAACAGAAGAAAGATGGAAGATGGATCGAGTATTGTATCAATTATGAAGATACGGATGTATTCGAATTATATACGTTTCTCTTTAAGACCCTTATAGAAGATGATTCACCACTGAAAGCTGATCTTGCGATTGCTTCCACTCTGACAAGAGAGAGCTGTGCTACGAGTCTATAGTCTTAGTTGAAGATGGGGAGCAGGATAGTGAACGTAGTCCCGATACCAAGTTCACTCTCAACAGTGATAGCACCTTGATGATCCTTGATGATACCCCAGACCGCAGAAAGCCCCATCCCAGTCCCTGATCCCTCTGGCTTTGTCGTATAGAAAGGATCGAATATCTTATTGCTGATCTCTTCGGTCATACCACATCCATCATCTTTAATGATCAACTTCAAGAACTTAAGAGTATCTGCATCAATAGAGAGCTCTGACCTCTCTTCTTCTGTTAACAGGCAATTCTCAGTATGTATCTCAATGATCCCATTTCCTCCGATAGCATCTCTGCTATTGAGCGTAAGATTGAGAATAGCGGTATGCATCTGGTTCGAGTCACCTGTGAGCATAGGGAGATCAGCTTCTAGACTCTTATGGATGATGATCGTCTTTGAGATGGTATGTTCAAGAAGATTTGTGAGCTCATGAATAAGATCATGAATATTCAAAGGGAGTTTATTGGTCGGAGATTTTCTCGTATAGGAGAGGAGTTGTTTGATCAACTGTTTAGAACGATTACAACCGATGAGGATCTGTCCGATATACTCAGATATCTTCTTGCTATGATCTTCGAGTTGGATCAATTCAGCATACCCCATGATAGCTGCAAGTAGATTATTGAAATCATGAGCAATACCTGCGGTTAATTGTCCGATAGCATCCATCTTCTGTCCCTGTCGGATCATCTCCTCCATCTCAAGCCGTAAAGTGATATCATTGATGATCGAGAAGAGGAGGGTCTTTCCTTTGATGATAATAGGACTTGAGAAGGCTTCAACTTGTTTGATATCTCCATTTTTGAGACGGTGAGAGAATGTAAAGGATATATCCTTATGGCTCTTAATGGATTCCATCGAATCTTGTATGATTATTTCAGGAAGGGTATTGATCTCATTTATAGAGAGTTTCAATAGTTCTTCTTGGGAATACCCATAGAAATCTAGGGCAGCATTATTCGCTTCGAGGATCCTTCTGTCTTCAGGATCGATCAGTAGCATGATGGAGTTGTTATTATCAAAAAGTGCTTGATACTTAGCTTTATTATCCATCAAAGCTTCAGTGAGGATCTTTGTTGCGGTAATATCTCGATAGAGGCCATAGGTCTGCACGAACTTCCCCTCACTATCAGTTCGTATCGTCCCATTATAGCTGACAGTCTTGAACTCTCCGGACTTTGTTCTCATGTGAAAGATGACATCGTGAATCTCTCCCATTGCTTTGAAATGGGCAAAATTACATGTGAAATCTGCTCTTCCCTGTTCATCAAGATAATCACCGAACCATGATCCTATGACCTCATTCTTCTCATAACCAAGAGTATCGAGCCATTTGTCATTCACATCAATGAAGAGGCCATTCTCGTCTAATGATTGATAGCTCAATGGAGAATCTTGTAATACCTTTTGAATCTGTTCATCTACTATCTTTAGTTCATTGAACTCTATCGTGATCTCATAGTGATGCCTTAACATATCAAGTGTCCCAAGAATAAACTCAGAGTCCTCTGAAGTAAAGGTATCGATATCTGTATCGGTAAACGCGAGTAATCCGATAGAGGAGTCATGTATATATAGAGGGATAGCTAGATGCTCACCCTCACAGAAGAACGGAATCATCTTTTCCTCAGAGGACTTCGTTCCTCCAATAACAGAAAAGGTTCTCGTAAGTTCTGTTAGGAGTCGGGTTGCTAGGGTTTCCCCTGTATTGATGAATGAGAAGGAATGTTCTCCCTTCTTTAGATCAGTGGAATCAATACCCTGTAATAATTGAGGTGAAGAGGTGAGGAGAATGACTTGTGAGCAGGGAATCTGCTCTTTCATGATCTGTATCATATGCATAATATCTGGTAATGAGTTCTTGTTATTCAATTGGTCTGCTATGGAGAAGACCGCTGATAATTTATTTGTTAACACAATCACCCTCAATATTATAGTATAATGCTGAAGTTAATATGTAATGACTTATCATGATTGTGTCAAGATATCAGTGATGGACCCATCGACTATCTCACTACTCAAACCGAAGGTCTCACTTAATGTAGGGTGAGGATGGATTGTCTTTGCAATATCTTCTGCAACGGCTCCCATCTCTATGGCAAGTACTGCCTCAGAGATCAGCTCTCCTGCATGAGAACCGGTGATACCTGCACCGATGATCCTCCCATGGTTCTTATCGAACAGTACCTTACTCATACCTTCAGTAGCCTGTTCGCTCAAGGCTCTGCCACTTGCACGCCAAGGGAATGATCCCTTCTCATATGCTATTCCCTGCTCTTTGGCCTCTTTCTCTGTAAGACCTACCCAGGCGATCTCCGGAGAGGTATAGGCAACAGAAGGTATCCCAGCAGGTGTGAATGCAGAGGGTCTGCCACTAGCAACTTCTGCTGCTACTTTACCCTGATGGGTAGCCTTATGGGCGAGCATGGGGTTCCCTACCGCATCTCCTATCGCATAGATATGAGGGGCTGCTATCTGCTTCTCATCTGTTACGATGAAGCTTCTCTCATCAAGTGTTAGTGAAGTATGCTCTATACCTATGATATCTGTGTTGGGTCGCCTTCCGACAGCGATGAGTACTGCATCTGACTCGATGGTCCGGGGTGCCTTCTTACCCTCTAGTGAGATGCTCAGAGACTTACCTGAAGTATCGATACCCAGTACCTTAGTGGAGGTATAGATAGCTACATAGGCTTTCTTAGTCGCCATGACGAGGGGTCTCTTAAGATCCTTATCGGCAGCAGGAATGAGTTCCTTCATCATCTCTATGATCGTGATCTCTGAACCCAATCCATGATAGATCTCGGCCATCTCAAGGCCGATGATCCCACCTCCTATGATCGTAAGTCTTCTTGGTATCTCTTTTAGGGAGAGGGCATCGGTCGAATCCCAGATACGTGAATCCTCATGATCGATTCCCCCGATCCTTACCGGCCTAGATCCCACTGCGATGATGCAATCGGTGAATGTGATCTCGAGCTCCTCATCAGCCGTGGAGATCCTCAAAGTTCGATCTGTAGCAAAGGTGCCAGTTCCTGTGATACGTTCTACTGAACGTGCACTACAGAGCTGGTCTAGCCCTGAGGTAAGCGTCTCTACTACCTGTTCTTTATGAGAACGAACTCGATCTAAGTCTATAGTGGGGGATGAGAACTCAACTCCTATGCTCTTAAGTTTTTCTGCCTGCTTGAGAACTCCTGATACATGGAGCAGAGTCTTTGATGGGATACATCCGACATTAAGACAGACCCCTCCTAACGTGAAATGTTTATTGATCAGAGTCACCGTCCTGCCTAAGTCTGCAGCTCTGAATGCAGCGGTATAGCCTCCAGGGCCACCACCTAATACAACGAGGTCTCTAGTTATCTGTCTCATAGGAGTATCCTTCTAATATCGGAAAGGGTCTTTGATAGCTCTTTGGTGAAGCGTGCGCCTGCTGCCCCATCTATGACTCTATGATCATATGCAACGGAGAAGGGGAGTACATCTCTTGGTTTGAAGGTCTCTCCATCCCAAACCGGAGCCTTCTTCATTCTTGAGATCCCAAGAATAGCGGTCTGTGGTGCATTGATGATCGGGGTGAAACCTGTACCACTGATCCCTCCCAGACTGGAGATGGTGAATGTCCCACCTGTGATATCAGAGGCACTGAGTCTTCCTTCTCTTGCTCTACTACTCAGTTCTGTTAGCTCGAGTGCCAACTCTGAGATACTCTTGGTATCTGCATCATGGATGACAGGTACCATGAGACCCTTCGGTGTATCGACTGCGATACCGATATGATACTGTCTCTTCAGGATCAATTCCTTCGTGATCTCATCGAACTCCGCATTGAAGGCAGGATGTTTTCTCATTGAAGAGATGACTGCCTGAATGATGA
>CAZLZY010000036.1:7762-12330 GCA_964564075.1 uncultured Spirochaetales bacterium | reverse complement strand
GTCAGCTGCCATCTGGACGAGTTTTCCAACTCCGTCTTGGTCGAGTACAGCAAAGGGGTCATATTCATAGAATTGTTTATCAGTATCTTCTACATAATGTCCTAAGAAGCTTCCTGAGTCGTCTCGGCTGAATCCACAGGTCATCTGTGTAAGGTCATTTGTACCGAAACTGAAGAATTCAGCCTCTTTTGCTACCTCATCAGCTGTGAGAGCTGCACGAGGTACTTCGATCATGGTACCGATCTTGTATTCTACTGAAGAACCAGTCGCTGCAAAGACCCGCTCGATAGTCGCTAATGCGTTATTCTTGCAATATGCAAGCTCTTTTACATTACCTACGAGGGGGATCATGATCTCAGGATATACTTCGATACCCTCTTTCTTCACATTGATAGCTGCTTCGATGACTGCCTGTACCTGCATGTTCAGGATCTCTGGATACACGACAGCAAGTCGACATCCTCTGAAACCGAGCATTGGGTTGAACTCATGAAGAGATGTTACCTTAGCTGCGATCTCCTCAACAGGAACTCCAAGCTGAATAGCCATCTCATTTCGAGATGCCTCATCATGAGGAAGGAACTCATGCAGTGGTGGGTCAAGCAGACGTACTGTCGCTGGTCGACCCTCAAGTGCTCTGAAGATCTCTTCAAAGTCTTTTCTCTGCATTGGAAGAAGTTCCCCAAGAGCAGTTTCTCTTTCAGTCTTATTGTTTGCAAGGATCATCTTTCTGATAGAGATGATTCTCTCTCCACCGAAGAACATATGCTCTGTTCGACAGAGTCCGATACCTTCAGCACCGAATTTTACGGCCATCTCAGCATCAGCAGGTGTATCAGCATTGGTTCTGACACCCATCTCTCTGATCTCATCTACATAACCCATGAAGATATTGTAGTTCTTGAAAAGATCTGATTCTTCAGAAGGAAGTTCATCATTAAGGACCTGAACGATCTCTGAAGGCTTAACATTGAGCTCTTCTGCATATACTGCACCGGTAAAACCATCGATTGAGATGTAATCGCCCTCTTTGAGGATGACATCACCGATAGTCACGGTCTTCTTCTTATAATCGATCTTAAGATCTCCAGCACCTGAAACACAAGGACAACCCATTCCACGAGCTACTACAGCTGCATGACTAGTCATTCCACCACGTGCGGTGAGGACACCCTTAGCAACAGCCATTCCACCGATATCTTCAGGAGAAGTCTCGACTCTTACGAGAACGACATCTTTTCCTTCAGCAACCATAGTTTCTGCATCTGCAGCTGTCATAGCGATGATACCACATGCTCCACCAGGTGATGCATTAAGGCCTTTTGTAACCTTGATGATACCCTTGGATTTGATCTCTTCATTATCGAGGATAGGAGCGAACAATTTACCGAACTCATTTGCAGGAACACGAGAGACAGCTGTTTGCTTGTCTATAAGACCCTCTTCTACCATCTCGACCTGAGTCTTGAGCCAGCTGAAGATCGTTCGTTTACCAGTTCTGGTCTGAAGCATGTAAAGCTTCCCTTCCTGAATGGTGAACTCTATGTCCTGCATATCTTTATAATGTTTCTCTAGGGTCCCTCGGATCCCAACGAGTTGGTTGAATACCTCTTCGTTCACATCTTTAAGCGTGTCGATCGTAAGAGGAGTTCTGATACCTGCTACAACATCTTCTCCCTGAGCGTTCATCAGGTACTCACCGTAGAACAAGTTCTCACCAGTTGATGGATCACGAGTGAACGCAACACCTGTACCAGAAGTATCTCCCATATTACCGTAGACCATTGACTGGACGTTTACGGCTGTTCCAAGAAGGCCTCTGATATCATTCATCTGTCGATAAAAGATAGCCCTATCATTGTCCCATGAACCGAAAACAGCTTCGATAGATTTGAAAAGCTGTTCTTTAGCATCTTCTGGGAATTCTTCCCCTGTAGCTTTCTTGTATACAGCTCGATATCGTTCAATGACATTTTTCAGGTCTTCGATCGTTAGATCTGTATCAAGTTCTTTTCCAACTTCATCTTTGACAGCCTCAAGAGCCGTTTCAAAGTCATGAGAATCTACTCCCATCACGACGTTACCGAACATCTGCATGAATCTTCTGTAAGAGTCCCATGCGAATCTTTCATTTCCAGTCTTCCGGATCAATCCTTCTACTGCAGTTCGACTCATACCGAGGTTAAGGACGGTGTCCATCATACCAGGCATTGACTGTGCTGCACCTGAACGAACAGATACCAATAAAGGGTTCTCAGCATCGCCGAGTTTAGCACCCATCTCTTTTTCTAATTTTGCTAGATTTGCTAACACTTCGTCTCGAAGTGTCTTAGGATAAGCACCATCATGCTTGCTAAAATAGGCACAAGCCTCTGTACTGATAGTGAATCCCGGAGGAACCGGTAGACCAATACTTGTCATCTCGGCAAGGTTTGCACCTTTACCACCGAGCAGGTCCTTCATACCTGCATTTCCCTCTGAACCACTGTCTCCAAAAAAGTAGACATACTTTGTGTTTGACATGAAATCACAACCTCCAATTTCATAATTATTCCGACCACATTGCTTGCCTTAGAGTATGTTAAAAGAGTCCGGTCTGTCAATCAACAGTACCCGGACTCTTATATAGCTTCAAACACACTTTTAAGGAATTTTTATGATATTCGCACTGTTATGCGGTATATGCCTCTAGATATTTACTTCTAGATGGATGTCGTAATCTCTCAAGAGCTTTCTTCTCGATCTGTCTGATTCGTTCTTTTGTCAGATTGTAGATATCACCGATCTCTTTGAGAGACATAGGGTTCTTGCCGTTAAGACCGAATCGAAATTGAATGATCTCTGATTCCTTCTCTGAAAGAGTCGCTAGGATCACATTGATATCGTTCTTCAAGGAACTCTCCATAGCTTCCTGTTCAGGAGATTTATAATCGGTATCTTCGATGAAATCACCTAATTGTGAGTTGTTCTTATCTGCGAACACTGGAGTCTCAAGGGAGACCATATCTCTCGAAATATTAAGAAGGCTTGCAATATGCTTCTCATCTAACTGAGTGAGCTTTGCGATCTCCTGTAGTTCAGGTTCTTCACCCTTCATACCGGTAAGTTCTTTCTGAGCCTTCTGGATCTGAAGTAGTTCATTAGATCTGTTGAGGGGGAGTCTGATGGTTCTTGATTTCTCATAGACTGCCTTCAAGATAGCCTGTCTGATCCACCATACTGCATAGGAGATGAAATGGTATCCTTTCTCAACATCATATCGTTCGATGGCGTTCATCAATCCGATGTTCCCTTCATTGATAAGATCGATCAAAGGTAATCCCTGATTCTGATACTTCTTTGCAACATTTACGACGAATCTCAAATTCGATTCGATCAATTTCTTGATGGCGAACTCTTCACCCGTAGCAGCTCTCGTTGCTAAGTCAACTTCTTGCTCTCTCTTGAGCAGTGGGATCTTATTTATTTCTTTCAAATAGATTGAAAGGATGTTTTCGTCTTCGTTAAAAGAATTGTTGATGTAAGTTGCAGCATGTTTCATAGTATGGCTCCTTAATGAATATTACTATGCAACGTTCGTGCCAAAATGATCATGAGTTTTCATATATCTTAATAATTTGTTACAATTCAATACTTTAAATAGTATTCATAGACATATCGACAAGTGTGAGGATTTTGCATCTCATACGGTAAACGTGTCAAAAAGACTCAGTGCAAAATGAAGTGGATAAAATTGGGTCAAAATTACTCATTTTAGTGTTTCAAAGTGAGAAATGGGACAATTTGACCCTTATCATCTGAATCATATCCTATCTTATAGAGATCCACCTCGGGAAAAGAGATCCTGATCGTCCGATAATAGGAGCATCGATCATAATATGACATCCTCATCAGTCCCTCTAGATCACATATCTCATACCAGGTCATCTTTATCAGATCATGAATCATATCACTCTCAGCAATAGTATCAAATCTTCCGGTACCTTTCTGTAATAGATACCTGCTAGTCTGTATGGTATGAAAGACTCGCCAGTCCTTATCTGATATCTCATCGAATCTATCTCTGACGAAGGCAGCATTCTCCCAGCACCGTAGAGCATATTGGGAATGACCAAGATTCCTGTAGGCTAATCCTAAGAAGAAGAATATCTCACCCATACAGATCGTATCCGTATCAGGACATGCAATCAATGCCTCTTTGAACGTCTCCGCACTCGTGTTAGATCTTTTCTCGAAGAGTTCATATTTTCCTTGTTCTATCAGTTTCCTAGCCTCTTTCATGTCCATAATATACGAAGGGTAAATCTCGGAGACAAGGAAAATATATAACAATATGTTATTTGCAATAAATAGCTCATATTCTGGTATTTATCCCTCATTTTTACAAATATACTTGACCTTATCATGTTACATGCATATATTTTTTTAAGTGTTTATATTAAAATCAAAAAATCAATTATTCTTTGGAGGAATATAATGAAGATCAAACCACTTGGTGACCGAGTATTGGTTAAGACTGAACAGGGTGAAGAAAAGACAGCATCAGGAATTTTCATTCCTCAGACAGC
>CAZLZY010000036.1:0-7752 GCA_964564075.1 uncultured Spirochaetales bacterium | reverse complement strand
ACAGCTCAGGAAAAGACACAGACAGCTGAAGTAATCGCAATAGGTGATGACGCTGATGTTATCACTGTTAAAGTCGGTGAAAAAGTCATGTATGATAAATATGCTGGAACGTCAATTAAAGTCGATGGTGTAGACCACCTGCTCGTAAGTATGGCAGATATCTTAGCTGTTATCGAATAATCCTCTTACTAAGTAGCGTGTAAGAAGGCGGAGAATCATTTGATTCATCCGCCTTTTTTTATCTTCATGATTCGAATGGACTATACTGCTTGTTCTTATGCTTAATGAGAATAGAGAAAATCCTCTACCCGCTCCACCATCCTCCGCTGTGTACCTCGATAGATCTGGGTCTTTGGAAGTGATGCAGTGACCTGTGCTCCATACCTTTTCGTGATGAGCCTTGAATCAAGTATGATTACGACTCCTCTATCCCTACTTGTTCTCATGAGTCTACCGAAACCCTGTTTCAGCTTGATGATAGCTTCTGGAAGAGCTAGTTCGAAGAATGAGTTCCCACCGGCACTCTCAGTAAGTAGTTTCTTAGCATAGAATATGGGTTCTGTTGGTACACTGAAGGGAAGTTTACATACGATCAGTAGTTTAAGGGTATCCCCTGGAGCATCGACCCCCTCCCAGAAGGACTGAGTAGCGAGTAACACACTCTTCTCATCTTCGACGAATCTCTTCATCAACATATAGCGGTTCTCATCTCCCTGCTTCAATACGGTGAGTCCATTGGATTCAAGAGCTTGTGCTATATTCCCATAGACATCATTGAGCATAGCATATGAGGTGAACAGTACGAGGGCCCCTCCCTCTGATATCTCGATGAGTTCTTTTATAGCTGAACAGCTGTATGCAAGATAGTCACTATAATTGGTAGGTTCAGGCGCATCTGTCGGTAGACAGAGCAACACCCTATTTCGATAATCGAAGGGCGATTCGATCGATTGTTTCACGTAGGGACGCTGTAATCCTTCATCAAGACCTACTTTCTGTTCCCAGAAGGTAAAACTGTCTCTTACGGTCAAGGTCGCAGAGGTACATATGATAGTCTCATATTGTGAGAACAGACCATCCTGAAGAAGATCACCAAAAGTGACCGGAGTCGTCTTCATCATATTGTGAGGGATACCAGACCTAGAGATCCATCGTTCCATCCAATAGACATGAGAATCTTCAAGATCGAAACTCCGATAGTGATCAAGAAGGGACAACATCCCCTCCATCCTGTGCCTTACCGACCCGATCTCATAGAGTTGTGAGACGATCTCTGCCTCTTCACTACAAGAATCGATACATTCTTTGAGCAATCTGATCACTACATGGAGCTGATCCATCAGAGTGATGAGATTTCCAGTCATCCCACGATGAGATTGAAAATGTTCTTTCTTTATGAAGAAGGAGTTCTTCCTATCCCCGATGAAGGCTTCTATCTCAGTCTCAGATTGATCGATGTATAGACGTAGATCCATCATACTCTGGTAGATCGCATTGAAGGCCATCGGATCATCAGAGAAGGATCTTATATCTTCTAGGAGTCCACCTACCCTGCCCATCTTCGTATGGGACAACATATGCAAATAATTCAGGAGTCCCCTAGCATCATAGACCTGTGTGAAATAACTCGTTGCATTCTTCTCGATATTATGAGCCTCATCGATGATGAGTCGCTGAAATGCGGGAAGTATTACTGAATGGTCTGCAGCCTCATCTTCCTGTTTCATGATCATATCAGCAAAGAGTAGATGATGATTGATGATGATGATCTGTGAGGAGGCGGCCTCTTTTCGTGCTCTGTTGACGAAACAGGTATCCTTGTTCGGGCATCTGAAGCCTAGGCAGCTATCTGCATCGGAACAGACCCTGTTCCAAACGATCTGTGTGAATGGGAATCTCACATCAGCCTTATCACCAGTCTGAGTCTGTGTTGACCAAGCTAGGATCTTCGATACTATCACTGCATCTGATTCATCGGTGAGTTCTCTTTGAGCGATGAGTTTCATCAGCCTTCTTTTGCACAGATAGTTATTTCGCCCTTTAAGTATCACTGCGGTTATTGGTACATCAAGTCGATCTCGAAGGTATGGGATATCTTTCTCCAGTAGCTGATGCTGAAGATGAATGGTAGAAGTCGCTATGACGAGTCGTTCATCCTGCTGCTGCGCACACCACATGATCGCGGGTATCAGATAGGCAAAGGATTTTCCAATACCAGTCCCAGCCTCTACGACGCATATCTGATTCTCGCTGAAGGCTTCACTCACCATTCTTGACATGGCGACCTGTCCCTCTCGGAACTCATAAGCTTCATTATTCAGTGCTATAGGACCATCGGGTCCTAAAAGGGCTGCTATTTCATCATGATTCATCTAATTGGTATTCCTGTATCTTTCTATGCAGTGTCTTACGTCCGATACCTAACACCTCTGCAGTCTTTGATTTATTCCCCTTGCAGAATGCAAGGGTTGCTTTGATGATCTCTTTCTCGGCCTCACCAAGTGATACCCCTAGCTCGATGGAGACCTGATCGTCAGTCACACCGCTTCGTACATGGACAGGCAGGTCATCTATATCTATCATATTACCTTTGGACATGACAAGAGAACTCTCTATACAGTTTCTCAACTCTCTGATGTTCCCAGGCCAGGTATAACGGTACATGATCGATTGTGCTTTAGGGGTGAACCCATGAACCTCTTTACCATTCTCCTCACTGAACTCAGCAAGGAATGAGGTCATAAGTAGAGGGATATCCTCTTTTCGATCACGCAATGGTGGGACTTCAATGTTCACGACGTTCAATCGGTAGAAGAGATCCTCTCGAAAGTTACCCTGTTCGATCTCACTCTTCAGATCACGGTTCGTAGCAGATATGATCCTTGTATCGATCCGAATAGTCTGTTCTCCACCGACACGTTCAAAGGTCTTCTCCTGTAATACTCGCAAGATCTTGATCTGTACCTGTGCATTGATCTCACCGATCTCATCTAAGAAGATAGTACCATGATCAGAAAGTTCGAATCGTCCCTTCTTCTGTGATATAGCACCGGTGAACGAACCTTTCTCATGTCCGAATAGTTCACTCTCGAGCAAGGATTCACTCAATGCAGCGCAGTGGACTTTCACATAGGGGCCATCTGAACGGGAGGAGAACGTATGAACAGCATCTGCGACAAGCTCTTTCCCGACTCCACTCTCTCCTGTGATAAGAACAGAGGCTTTCGTATCAGCGACCTGTTTTATAGCTTCCATCATCTTTCGCATCTTTGCGCTCTTCCCGATGATAGCACCGTAATCATTCTGTTTCTTGAGTAGACCGACCTCTCTTTTAAGAGCCTCATGTTTTTGATGTAGTTCCCTGCTTGAAAGGGCTCTCTTCACTAAGAGAGTCAATCTATCAAGGTTGATCGGTTTTGTGATGAAATCGAAGGCACCATTCTGCATAGCTTGTACGGCTGTTTCAACGGTACCGTGTCCGGTAAGGATGATCACAGGTATGGTAGGATAGGATGAAGCTACCTTCTTAAGTAGTTGTTCTCCTGAGAGCTTAGGCATCTTCAGGTCACTTATGATAAGATCTATATCTGTAGTGTTCACGATCTTCCAGCCGGCCTGCCCATCTTCAGCAGTGATGGTCTGATAACCTTCTAAAGAGAGAGCTTTACTGAGTCCTGACCTGATATTCTTCTCGTCATCGACGATTAGTATCTGCATAATGCTCAACCCTCCCAATCTATCATGACACGTTCTTTCTGAGGTAGCGGTAACGAGATGGTAAAGGTCGTACCTTTGCCTTCTTGGGAATCTAGCGTTATCTCACCACCATGTTCTCTGACGACTTTATAGACTACCGTGAGTCCCAATCCAGAACCGAAATCCTTTGTGGTGAAATAGGGTTCGAAGATCTTAGACATGTTCTCCCCGCTTATACCTGTCCCACTATCTGTGATATCGAGATATGCCATCTCACCTTGCATATAGCTTGTGACTTTCAGTACCCCACCATCTGGCATGGCAGCCATAGCATTCTTAATAATATTCAGAAGAGCCTGTTTTAGGTACTTCTTATCCATCTCGATCTTAGGTATCCTCTCATCGAATTCCATCTCATAGGTGATATGATACTGTTCTAGCTCATATTTGGTGAACTCAAAGAGTTCATGGATCAGTTCGTTTAAAGATTCTGGTCTCATCCGAGTATCCATAGGCCTTACGGCAAAGAGGAAGTCCACGACGATACCATTGAGTCGTTCGATCTCTTCAGACAGGATGTCGAGATATTCAGAAGCACTCTCCTTACCAATACAATTCTCTCTTTCAAGCTCTTTCTGCATCAACTGAAGGTGTATTCCCATAGAAGCCAGAGGATTCTTGATCTCATGAGCGACACTCGCAGCTAATGTTGTCAACGATGCAAGATTCTCAGCTCTACGATACTTAGCTTCGTTCTTCTTCTTCTCGGTGATATCACGAAGGATCACGATATTCCCTTGGATCTTCTTATCTATTACAAGTGGCACTACTGTGACAGCCAGGACTGATAGACCTTTACCTACCTGTATATAGAACTCTTCTTCGACGATCTTATCGCCCCGTTTGATATGAAGTTCTAGATAGTCTGCAATATCATGATCCTTGATCACAGCCCAAAGGACTCGATCATCTGTCTCATTCTGCATGGGGAGAAGTCTTTTCGTGATCTTACTTATCAACTGGATACGATACTTAGTATCGGTGACGATGATCCCATCTTCCATCGAATCTATGACGATTGATAAGAGCTCATTCTCATCAGCAAGCAGATCGATCAGATTGGTGATCTGTTCAGGAGTGAGTTTTGGGAGCTTCTTAATAGCTTTTCTGATAAATTTCTTCATACGATATCTGCGATCCTATAATAGAGGGTCTCAAGGAGCAATGCATCTCCCTGATGATATATCACCGATTTCTGATGCATGTCAGTGACCATGTTAAGTATAGCATATGCCTGTTCATCAGTCAGTAGTCTGTCAGAGACCTCCTCTTCGAGGATATCTGTGATCTCTGTCAGGAAAAGAGACATCTGTTTCTTCTGTGAGATAGAAGAGATGATCTCCTCGATCTCACTTCTGGGGGTAGTACGTCTCTCTAGCGCGGAGAAGAGGTAACTCTCAGCTGAATCTCTGAGTTCCCTGCAATCTATACCCATCTTCGTAGTGAAGAAGGTCTGTAATGAATCATATTCATCTGCTTTATCTAAGAATACCCTCTCGATCACCTGCTCCTCAGCCTCTTTACGATCCCCTAGATAGTAGGACCGTACTCGAGAGAGGATCGTTGGGATGATCGTGTTCTTCTTCTTCGCAAGGAGGATGAAGAACACGTTCTTCGGTGGCTCCTCTAAGATCTTGAGCATACTATTGATCGCTGAATCACGAAACTCATCGACTCCTTCGATGATGACGATCCTGCGAATATTCTCTGAAGTCGATCTGAGCCATAAAGAGATGTTCCTGATATAACTCACGGGAATTGCTGCATGAACACCCGCTGCGATCTTTCGCACCTTCTTCATGATCGAATCAAGGAGCTTATCAGTCGCTTTTGGCTCTTCGGTCATATTCAAACCTAAGAGCTGATGAATAAGATCATCAACATCTGAGGCCTGTTCGAATAACCCCTTCTTCGATGTAGCTGCAGCCTCGATGAAAACCGGCTGGAATTGTCCGAGTAGAATCCTCACCGTTCTGATGAAGAGCTGTCTCGAAGCGAAGTTCTTAGCATACTTCACCGTGACGAAGGCTGCTTCGATCTCAGGGAGGTGGTTTCTCTTTGCTAATATCATGAGATAGGGGTCATGAAGTGTGCTCTGTTGTTTACAACGACTGCAATCACAACTGCCTATCCCTACACGATCACAGGAGAGAGCTCGCGCAACTTCTAAAGCTGTGGTCATTCTCCCTGTGTATTGCTTTCCATACATGAGCAGTGCAGAGGGTAGTTGATCCCGTTCTATATCCTTCTGTAGCTGCACAATAACTGTATCATGTCCATATAACTGCTCAAACACGGATTATAGATTCTCCTTAACGAAATTGATACTCAATGGAGCGATTGGTTCTAGGATCTCCAAGACCCAGCTCTCTCCAAAATATGGAGTAACATCAATGAAGGTCTGCATGTTCAGAGCAAAGACTAGGAAGGAAACGATGATGGCTCCTTCGATAGCTCCAAATGCGAAACCGAGAATGTTATCAACGAAACTCAAGTGTAGGGACTCCATGATACCTGTCAAAGCCATAGAGAGAAGTTTCATCACGATAAAACCTACGAAGAAGAGTGCTATGAATGCTATCAGATTACTCCATGTTCCAAGTTGTAGTCTCTCATCGATGATAGGAGCTATTACGGTTGTGAACATCAATGCCGATATAAGCCCTACGATGAGGCCTGCTTTAGACATGAACTCAGAAACGAACCCCTTGAATGTCACACGTAATGCCATGAGAACAATAATAGCCAAAGAAATAATATCAACCAACTCTAATGTGATATTTCCAATAGTCATACACTTCCCTCTCTTTTATTGATGTACTTTTTTATCACAGATACGATTAGGGATGCAGCATCAGGTCTCACCAACTTGATCGCTGCCTCAGTCATCTTCTCTGCCATCTCCCGATGTTCCTGTATTAATAATACCGCACTTTTCACATTCTCTAAAGTAACTTCTTCATCTTTTATGACAAATGCGGCTCCTTTATCTTGAAATAGCTCTGCATTTCGTATCTGATCGCCTCGAGAACTATTCATGCCCTTTGGTATCAGTATCATAGGTATCTTATTCAGAGCGACTTCATGAATTGCTCCTGCACCGGCTCGTGATATGACCAGATCTGCTAATGCAAACAGGTCACCAAGCCCCTCTGTTATGAGGGGTACCGTCATATAGTTCTTACTTTTTATCTCTTTGAAAGTAAGATTACCTGCCTGATGGAGGATGAACATATCTTCTATCCCCTCAGCAGCCCACTGCCAGATGATCTTATTTATCTCTAAGGCTCCCTGTGATCCACCAAGAACTAAGATGAAGGGTCTATCCTCTGGTATGCCGAATATCGCTCTTGCTCGGTCCCCATCTCCCTGAAGAAGATCTGAACGTACCGGATTACCGGTCACATAGGTCTTAATACCCTCAGCAAAATGGACTTTTGACTCTTCATAGGGAATACATATGGCATCAACGAATCGGGAGTTGATCCTATTCGCAAGACCTGGATCAATATCTGATTCATGGGTGATGATAGGGATCTTCAATAGTTTTGCAGCTACTACAGGAGGGACACTCACGAACCCACCCTTGGAGAAGAGGATATCTGGTTTGAAACGATGTAGGATATACCATGCATGAAGGAAGCCTGCGCCTACTCGGAAAAGATCGGAGAAGTTCTTCCAGGAGAAATACCGTCTGAGTTTCCCACTGGGGATATGAGAGAACTCGATCCCTGCAGATGTGACTATGGAGTATTCCGGTCCTCTTTTGTCTCCTAAGTAGAGAGACTCTACAGGAGTATCAGACTCTTCTTGTAATACCTGCAAAACTTGTAGTGCAGGATAGACATGTCCACCGGTACCTCCACCAGTAAGAGCTATCTTCATGCTTTTCCTTCCTTATAGTTCATCCTATATAAGATAGGAGTTTTTTTCCAGTAGAGAAAGGGGCTCCTTACCCTCTCCTCATGATAACTCTTTCCCCTGTAAGAACAGATA
>CAZLZY010000035.1:0-12372 GCA_964564075.1 uncultured Spirochaetales bacterium | reverse complement strand
AGTCTATCCCCTGTCCTCAAGTCGGTGGAGAGGATCTCACAGGAGGGGAGCTCTGTTCTTGAGGTGACTACTATGATCATTGAGGATATGCATTCGATAGAGGGTATTCGAGTTCTTGGGGATCAACTTCATGAACTTGGTGTGCAGGTATGGCATCTCTCACGTTTTTTTCCTCACTACCGTATGGAAGATAGTGCAGCTACTTCAGAAGTCTACCTTGCTAGGATCCTTGAGGCTGCTAAAGAATCTAAGATACCCTATATCTATGCTGGGAACAGTATCAACCTTCAGCATGAGAAGACTATGTGTCCAAATTGTGGTTCACTTTTGATCACCAGTCATAGCTATCGGGGTGAAGCTCGTTATGATGTGGCAAGAACAATGAGAGATGGGAAGTGTGCTTCTTGTGGTACTTCTGTCTATGGTCTCTTTACATAGACATAGGTCATGCAGTCTTTCACGATGACCTGGTAATCTCTTCCGGTCTGTTCAAGTTCATATTCATAGGATCTGATCTTACAGTCAGAACAACTTTTCCCTAAACTATCCTTTCTGAAGCAGGTTCTCGTGATGAAGATCGGAGGATTGAACTCTTTGTCTATATAGTAGAGCGGGATACCCCAATCATCTGAGCCTGAAGCTACCGGTCTCCGGTCATCCTCTATCCAGTAATAGGCACCAATGCAATCATGCAGATTCTCAGTGAGGAGCTTTATGGTATGGGAGTTGGCACAGTAGAGATGATAATCGATGAAACAGTTTAACCCCTCTTGCCTCTCATACCAGGGGATCTGACCTATATTACTGATCCCCACAATGATCTGCTTCTCTGGATACTGAGTCTTGAGCTTAAGGATCTGCTCATCGATCATAGAGAAGGAGTCTTCTAGGAATTGTATTGGAGCGAGAGGAAGGAAGATGTGTGAATCGGTGACATGACCACCAGCAGTCATAACAGATCGTTTTGGTAGTACGATCTGCTGTTTCTCAGTACTTGGTATCTTCTCCCCTATGATCCTCTCTGTATTTTCGATGATAAATTCATCGAAGTGAGCAGAAAGTACCTCATACCAAGAGCGGCGTAGTTGCTTAAGGCTCTTTGGTGGGATGAAGATACCCTGGTCGCTGAGGCTACTAGTATTTACCAGTTCGATTGTTTGAGTAAAGAACGGTAGGTTCTGCTCATGAACACAGAAGCTCTTCTCTAAGAGTGGATATATAGGTTTCTCGACCTTCGCCGGAAGTAGGGAGAGTTCACTTTCCCACCTACACCTGAATCCCAGTAGTCCTATCTCACTTGAGACTACGATCTTCTCATCGAAGAGGGTGATCGTAGCAGTAAGGGGGTAGGTGTACAGTGGCAAGGAGAGTGGATTGATCTGTTTTAGCTCCGAATCATGTCCTGAGACTTGATAGAGGGTCTCACCGACGGAGAACTCCTCACTTATCAGGAGAGAGATCTCTGTGTTCGCCCTACATTGGGTGATAGACTCTCCCTGCTTCGATCTCATTGCGGTGATACTGAAGGGGCTGCTCTCCTGCATGCCTTGATGGTAGGGATCGGTCTGTATGATCTGCAGTCCATCTCTGAGGGCCAGAGCTCTTTGGGTCTTCACCGATGCCCATTTCCCTTTACGTGAGAGGATCTTTCCTGCAGGGATCCCTGTATGTCCTGAGAAGGATGAATGGACTAACTGAGCATCTTGTGACCTTCGGTCTGGTCTATGGTAGTTCCCGAACCAACCAGTCTCTGCAGTCCTAGAGAATGCTAGACGACTCGCAGAGGGGTCGTGAGGTTTTCCATCTAGTATGGAACGATACATGCTCGTGGTCTCAGCAACATAGTTTGGGGATTTCATCCTGCCCTCTATCTTGAGAGCTTCGATCCCGATATCTTTGAGCCGTAATATCTGTTTCTCGAGTGAAAGATCCTTCATAGAGAAGAAGTGCCCATAGGGAGCATCTGAATCTTCAGATACCAGTCTTGACCAGGTCCTGCAGATCTGCCCACAGGCTCCTCTGTTCCCGGATCTACCTAGGATCGTCCCTGAGGCTAGGCACATCCCTGATATACCATAGCAGAGAGCTCCATGGATGAAGACTTTCAACTCTACATCCGGACACTCTTTCCTGATGGAGCTGATCTCCTCAAAGGAGAGTTCCCGTGCCAGTACGACTCGAGAGAATCCAATCTGCTGTAGGAATCTGACTCCACCACTGTTATGTACAGCTAACTGAGTCGATCCATGAAGAGCGAGTGTTGGAAAATGTGTATGGAGAATATGAGCTAGACCAAGATCCTGAACGATGAGTCCATCGACAGCTGTCAATACGATTCGATGCAGGAGGGCTACAAGAGAGGATAGTTCATCCTCTCTGATGAGCGTGTTCATAGCAAGATAGACAAACTTGTGATGTTCATGAGCGAAGCGGATGATCCTTCGTAACTCTTCAAGTGATACGTTCTTCGCAGATTTACGTGCAGAGTAGTCTCGTAGACCGAGATAGATAGCATCGGCTCCATGAGTCAATGCCTGGTAGGCTGATTGAAAATCACCCGCAGGTGCCATAAGTTCCATGGCGCTATTGTAGTAGTATTCTAACTCCTGCTCAAGGTCTACGGACTTAAGTCCCTATAAGGAAATAGCTGTTTCCAATGCGATCTCCATCATCGTTGATAATCCGGTCTCTCGCGCTTGTGAATCGATAGATTCCTGATTCACTAGTGAGTTTGAGATGGTCAGCAATGTAGCGGCCTGTTTGTTCAGGATCTCCGCATTATGAAAGAGGGCGAAACTCTCATCCTCTACACGTACGCAACCATATTTCTTGAACTTCTCGCTGAAGTGTTCTGCGGTATCTTCACTATAGAAGGTATCATGGGTATGGATCGGGGCTACGATCAACTCTGCACCTAACTCCTGAGCTTTCCTTATGATCTTCTTATTCAGTTCAGTACTAGGATAGGTGAAATCCCTATCTTTTCCACATTGTGCTACGGTATAGGTAGATTCAGAATATGCACTCTTTGCTAAGATGATGTCATAGACCTTCAATGCTGGGTCGTAAGCACCGGAACTGCCGATCCGTATGATGTTCTTCACATCGAAGAACTTATAAAGTTCATAGGAATAGATCCCTATGGAGCACATCCCTATCCCAGATCCCATGACCGATACCCGTTTGCCGTTATAGAATCCTGTATATCCAAGCATATTCCTGACATCATTGAATAACTTCACATCAGTCAAGAATGTCTCTGCTACATATTTTGCTCGTAGGGGATCTCCCGGCATCAATACGGTAGCTGCGATATCTCCTCTCTCTGCTCCTATATGAACTGTTGCCATCTCTGCTTCTCCCTTTATTGATCTTTGATCATAGGATAACCCCTTTTCTATTCACATGACATGTCATGTGTCAGGTTAGTGAAAAAGATAGCTACTACTTTGTTAAGAATGAGAGGAAAGTGTGATCTTACATGCTTTAAAGCCCCAAACCAATGGTTTGAGGGCTATTACGTTCTTTGAAAATATTAGAGGGTCTGCCTATTACATGATTCTATGAGAAGCATAAATTCTATTGCATCGTTATGCCTTCTATCTTCCCGTTTGGAACAATTTCAAACTCAAGAGCAATACATTAACAGGAAAACATGAAAACTCATTTTTTTAAAGGTTATGGTATCGCTATTTTTGCAGCAATTTGTTTTGGAAGTGTTGGGACGATCTCAAAGTCATTATTAGATCAGGGATTATCAGTGATCTCTTTAACGGTGATAACCAGTCTTGGATTTATTATTCTCGGAGTGTCTTCCGGGCTAGCTACCTCTTTTAAGAACCTTAGGATTCCTCTATCATTACTACTACTCTGTGTCCTGCAGGGCGCGGTACTGAATACCTTATCCAGATACTTTTTCTTCATGGCCATTCAACAATTACCAGTTGCGATCTGTTCTACGATTATGTTCTGTATGGTCTTCCCGACCATGTTTGTCTCTCGGTTTCTTTTTCATGAATCTCTGTCGTTAAAAAAGATCGTACTATCTGGTATTGCTCTGTTGGGTGTCGGACTAGCCCTGAATATCTTTCAACCGGGTAATGGTTACTCTTTGCGAGCAATTATCTATATCTCACTCACAACAGTCATCTGCGCGGGTATGAATCTGATCAGTAATTATGTATTGAAGAGGGGTGCTACCTCAATACAGATCACGCCATACTCGAACCTCTCAACATTAGTAGCAGTAGTACTGATACAATCTCCTGTAAAGACTTTAGCGAGTATAGGTGAAGTCATACAGTTGGATATGACAAGTAATCTATTACTCATGATCCTTCTTGCAGGTGTTTCGGTAGGTAGCATTGTCTTTTTCATACATAGCATGAAACATATATCGCTTACGGATGCAACGATATTCTTATCGTTTGATCCAATTACTGCAACGATATTAGGAATGCTGGTATTTGGGCAGGCACTCTTACCTATACAACTTTGGGGTGGATCTCTCATTATCATCTCTGTTGTCGGGGTGAGTCTTTCTGATCTATCTTTCCCCTTTACCATTCAAATAAAGAAGAGAAGCATTGTCTTTCGAAAATATATCAGGCAGCTCGAAGTTTAATCCTCGATCGTCTGTTTCTCTTCGAGCTCCCTTACGATCTTCGCATGTTCCTTCTCAGATAATGGATATAGGAGCATAGTGATGAAGGCGAAGATACTTGCGACGAAGGGTAGCAGTGATGTGACTTGATGGATCCCTTGTAGAACGGTCTGAGATTGAGTGGCTCCTGCTTTGAATCCTAGTATCGATAATAGAATACCAATGATACCTGAAGTAGCTGCCGCTGTGAGTTTAGCTAAGAACGTCTGAGTGGAGAAGATGGTACCTTCTGAACGTTCACCTGTCTTGAGCTCCACATACTCGATAGTATCAGCGATCATAGAGGTCTGGATGACGAGAGGGATTCCCATAGCGAAAGAACCAATACAGTTCCAAATGACTATCACCGTAAAATTATTCCAACCCGACAGGAAGAAACCGATAGAGGAGACTGCATAGACGATATTTGCTGCAATATAGGTCCCTTTCTTTCCTAAGTGTTTGGTGAAGTAGGGGACAAACATGATCCCAACTAACAGGAAGGGGATATTGATACCTACTAGGAGGGTGTATAATGCCTCATTCCCTAGATTATAGGCTGCATAATAGATGAGAGCCTGTAGTTTTGCTGTCTGTGCTAATCCCGAGAAGAAACCTGAGATGATGACGATCATCAATGGTTTGTTCTTGAAGATAGCTTCTTTGATGGTATCGAATGAGGCCTTGTTCTGACTTGTGGAGGTAACACGCTCTTTCACGACGAAGAAGGTGATCAAGAAACACCCGATAGTGATCAGCCCATAGAATGCAGCGGTAAGTTGGTAACCTGCAACAACATTATTTCCTGAGAGGTCTCGAAAGAGATAGATCAGTGGTAATGTCGCAATCGTTGCGATCGCAGCACCAAGGGTGCCTACGAACCTAGGGAACATCACGATGCTGTTTCTCTCTTGTGCATCAACAGTGATGGCACCTGACATAGCCCAGTAGGGGACATCTGAGGCGGTATAGATCATACCGAAGAGGATATAGGTGATATAGGCATAGATGAGTTTTCCAGCTGCACTGAAGGGTGGTACTGAGAAACAGAGTACTGCGATGATGGCAAAGAATATTGGGGAGAAGAGTAGATAGGGACGAAACTTACCCCATCGGGATCTTGTTCGGTCCACGAGGACACCCATCATAGGATCATTGATCGCATCCCAGATACGTGCGACTAACAGGAGAATACCTGCTGCTGCAGGGAGTAGACCGAAGACCTCGGTATAGAAATAAAGTAAGAAGGTCCCGAAGAACGTATAGATCATATTCTGTCCAAGGCAGCCTACTCCATAAGCGATCTTCTCTCTCTGTGGAACTTTTCCCTCTAATGTACTCATGTATTAGCCCCTTTTTACTCTCTATTGATACTAAGTGTATCACCTTCTGAAAGCCAGCGAAAGGTATTTATCAACCTAAGTTGCAGAGCACGTATAGGAGAAGATTATTCTTTACAGTCTCTCATAATAGTGGTATCACAGAAGGATGAAGAAACGAATATATCAAACCGAAGGACACCTGATCGATTCAGGTGTGTTCTCCCAAATACTCAATACGATCCTCAATGAGAAGGGTGATTATACGATCATACGATTTGATGTAGGGAAACATCCCGGAGAACCCTCTTATCTAGAGTTCGCAGTCATCGCAGATTCAGAAGGGCTACTCCAACAGATAGGGAATCGACTCACTCAGTTCGGAGCATTTGAGAAAGAGGTCCCCTCTGCAGTGCTCGTGGAGACTGATAAAGACAAGCATGTACTTCAGAGCTTCTATTCAACGACGAACCATAGGACAGAAGTGTTCTATCAGGGGATATGGTATGAGGTTCGTAACCAACGAATGGATGCAACGATCGTCTACACTGATCAGAGTTTCTCATGTGTTAAACTCCGAGATATCATGAAAGGTGATCAGGTCATCTGTGGAAGTGATTCTATCAGAGTCTACCCTCCCTTCATCGAGCAACGGTCAGAGTTCGCTTTCATGGCAAATGAGGTCTCATCTGAACGTAGTGGAAGAGTCGCCGTCAAACGTGTGGCTAAAGAACTTATCCAGATCAAAGAGAATGGTGGCCGGGTTGTTGTAGTCTGCGGACCGGTAGTCGTTCATACTGGTGGAGCTGATGCTCTAGCCTCTATCGTGAAGAATGGGTACCTTCAGGGCTTTCTTGGCGGAAATGCTGTTGCAGTCCATGACCTCGAATATCGATTCTTCGGTACCTCCTTAGGGGTCGATCTTACATCAGGTGTGGTTGCTGAACATGGTCATAAACACCATATGAAAGCTATTAACAAGATCTACGGTTGTGGTTCTATTGGTCAAGCGATCGAAGAGGGTGTGCTGACTGAAGGGCTGATGTATGAGGTCGAGAGATCAGGTATACCCTATTGTCTTGCAGGCTCTATTCGTGATGATGGACCACTTCCTGAGACAGTCAATGATATGATCGAGGCACAGAGTCAGTATGCACAGATCATCAAAGATGCAGATATGATCATCATGCTCTCATCGATGCTTCATTCGATCGGCACCGGGAATATGACCCCATCATGGGTCAAGACCATCTGTGTCGACATCAATCCTGCCGTAGTGACCAAGTTATCAGATAGGGGCTCCGGTCAGGCTATCGGTATCGTCAGTGACGTAGGCCCGTTCCTACGTGATCTTGAACGAGAGTTAGAGGTAAGAGCATAGTGACGACCTTCGAACAACTGCAGCGAACTCGTAATCTACGTGATGTTGGGGATCTTTCTGATAACTTCGGAATCAAAGTTCGTTCCGGTAGACTCTTTAGAATGGGACGACTCTATGGTTTTACTGATGATGAGATCGAGGTTATAAAAGAGCTTGGAATCACAGATATCATCGATCTTCGTTCAGGATCAGAGCGACTAGCCCAGCCAGATCCGCACATCGTAGGTATTGAGAATCACCATATCGATATGAGTGCCGGCAGACTCGGTTTAAAGCATGTGACAGATCTCTACCGTAAGGCAGCTGCAGAACCTGGTTCTGTGGATGCCCATGACTATATCCTCAAGAGCTACCAGGAACTTCCCGTACAATGTACGAAAGAAGTATATCGTACTGTAGAGCTTATCACCTCTAATCCTGATGGGGTCTATCTTATTCATTGTGCAGGCGGGAAGGACCGTACCGGGTTCCTTACTGCCGCACTTCTTGGATCGGTCGGGGTACCCAAGGAGGTGATTCTTCATGATTTTCTTCGGAGCAGGAAGAGCGCTAAAGAGGATGAAGTTATCCTCAGTCGGTACTTGAAAAGGTTCAGAGACTCCTTTGGGATAGAGATACCCCCTGAAGTAGCAGGACCTTTTCTTACGGTATCAGAAGATGCGATTCTAGCCATGATGGATTCTGTGAATTCTTCGTATGGTGGTTTTTCGAACTATATGACAAAAAAAGTAGGAATTTCAGCAGTACAGGCACAGATCCTTAGCGATTGGTTGACAGAATAGGGTCCCATTCTCAAGTTGCAAATCATTCTCATTAGTAAAAATCTTGTTTTATGGCGGGGAAAAGTATTGAATTTGTTGTCAATAACAAGATAGTATCTAAATGGATAACTTTTATCACAGGAGTAATATATGGATTCAAAGTATACGGATCTGCTGAAAGGCAAAATGAGCGAGGAAAGTTTTCAAAAACTCGCAATTCTCGAAAATCAAAAGGTAATGGATTTTATTGGACAGTTCGCTGAACATTGTAATCCAGCCACAATTTATGTTTGTAACGATAGCGCTGAAGATGAACAGTACATAAGAGACACGTCACTTGAGAAAGGTGAGGAATTCAAACTCGCTAAAGATGGTCAGACGATCCACTGGGATGGATATGGTGATCAGGCTCGTGACAAAGTCAATACAAAATATATGGTCTACAAAGAGAACCTTGAGAAGATGGCTTCTCTTAACTCTGTTGAGTATAACGAAGGTCTTGAAGAGATCATGGGTTTTGCAAAGAACAACATGGCTGGAAAAGATGCAGTTGTTAAGTTCTTCTGTGAAGGACCTGCATTCTCTGAATTCACCATCCCATGTGTACAGTTCACTGACTCCTGGTATGTTGCTCACTCAGAAGCAATTCTATACCGATCAGCTTACGAGCATTTTAAATGTATGGAAGCTTCTGAAAAAGATGAGTTCTTCCGATTCATCCACTCAGCTGGTGAACAGGATGAGAGAGGATGTTCAGCTAATCTCGATCAGAGAAGAATCTACATGGACACACAGAATAACATCGTATATTCAATGAATGCACAGTACGCTGGTAACTCAGTTGGACTGAAAAAACATTCAATGAGACTTGCTATCAACAAAGCTGGTCAGGAAGGCTGGTTATGTGAACACATGTTCGTTATGGCATGTCTTAACGAAGATGCTGATAGAAGAACATATTTCGCAGGTGCTTACCCATCAGCTTGTGGTAAGACCTCAACTGCAATGATCCCTGGTGAAGAGATCGTTGGTGATGATATTGCATATTTCAGAAACATCAATGGCGAATTCAAAGCAGTAAACGTTGAACAAGGTATCTTCGGTATCATCAAAGACGTTAATGCAAAAGACGACCCAGTCATCTTTGATAACCTCAACTTGAATCAGGAGATGATCTTCTCTAACGTTCTTCGTGGTGAAGACAACAACCCCTACTGGTTAGGTTCAGGTCTTGAGACACCAGACAAGGGTGATAACCACTCAGGTTCAGACTGGTATGTTGGAAAGAAAGATGCTAAGGGTAACGAGATCGGAATCGCTCATGGTAACTCACGTTACACAATGAGACTTGACTACCTCGCAAACTTCGACAAAGCTGGATTTGACGCTAAGAAGGGTGTTAAGGTTGACGGTGTTCTTTACGGTGGTCGAGATAGTGATACAACAGTACCTTGTGAAGAATCTTCTTCATGGGAAGATGGTATCCTCCTCAAAGCTTGCACCCTTGAGTCAGAGACTACTTCTGCAACTCTTGGTGCTGAAGGTGTGAGAAACCCTAGCCCAATGGCTAACATGGACTTTGTTTCTTACCCACTTGGCGAATACACCATGAATAACATCAACTTCGTAAAAGATATGAAAGAGATTCCCAAAGTATTCTCAACAAACTACTTCCTCAGAACAACAGAAGGTGACTTCTGTAACGATAAGCTTGCTAAGAAAGTATGGCTACACTGGGCAGAGGGAAGAGTACATGGTGAATATGAAGCAATTCCTACACCTACAGGAAAGATCCCACTGTACGAAGACCTCAAGGCACTTTTTACGAAGTATCTTGACCTCGACTACACACTCGAAGAATACACCTACCAGTTCACATTCAGATGTGACAAGTGGATCGCTAAACTCGAGAGATCAAAAGTATTCTTCACAAAGATGGATGAGAACCTTCCAGAGTTCATCATCAACAAATGGGATGAAGCTATTGCTAAGATCACAAAAGCAGGCGAAGATTTCGGAACAGAGATCCTCCCTGGTGGATACAGCTGTGGTGATAACTGCAGTTGCTGCTAGTTCCTACTAGATTAGTTTAGATCATACAGGGCTATCGCATGCGATAGCCCTGTTTCACGCCCTCTCCTCTCATAACTCAAGCTAGACTGTATAAAACTCCACATAGACTCCATATACATCCCCTCTGATACATATATGGCTCAGCTATATTCTAATCAGTCCTTAAGACATACAAGAAATGATTGAACGGAGTTTTAAAGGCAGGACTTATCATGCTCTTCCTGATGATCACTGCAACGGGTGGAGCATTCGCATCAGATAATTCGATCGAGCAGCCCCTATCCTCTAAAGATGTGGGAACTGACGTGAGTATCACGGGATATGTCTATATATCTGAAGCTGATGGTTCAGTGGTGATAGTTGGAAAGGAATACAGTATATATCCTGAATTCTCGCGCAAAAATAAACTAGGCAACCTACAAGCTATAAAATGTGTGGGTCTCTGAAGCGAAATCATTGGGGGGATTCCCATGTAGATCTACTCTTTATTTCCCTTCACGAATTCTGTGTAGTTGGAATTCAAAGCTTTCTTTGACCGCTTTCGGCGCTTGTTTTTTTCCTTGATATCCGGTGATTCTATGGTGAACACCTTGAATATTTCCCGCTGGGTCTTTGTTGCCGTTGTATGTACTGTCCGTTTCTTCCCATCTGATTCGATACTGCTTTTGGTATAGCTTTCCATTCTAGGCAGCATGGTGAGGGCTCCCAGTTTTGTCTTATTTTCGGATTCCTGTACTATCTTCTTGAATTCGGTCAGGAGGATCAATGATATGAAATGCAGATACAGTCGACCCTGCATAGAGGCTGGCTCATGCACCCTCAGTCGCTTGCAGTCAAGTTCATTCGTCAAGTCCGAGAATAATATTTCGATGTCGTTTCTTTTATGGTAGATCTCATGAGCTTTTGCCCTATCCTTCTCACCGTTGGTTCCTATCATCCAAAAACCGAATCGTTCTATGCTCCGGTCTATCTTTTCGTTGTCTAAAGTGACCTTTCTTCCTCTCTTAGGTGTTTCCTTGACCGTAAAGTACTTGTCGTAGAGGTTTTTGTGACGGGTTATCAGATTTCCACTGAGCAGTTCATCATAGCATTCCTTCAATTGTCTCATGAAATGGTTTGTTTCAT
The DNA here is from genome assembly GCA_964564075.1 of uncultured Spirochaetales bacterium. Classification (GTDB taxonomy): domain Bacteria; phylum Spirochaetota; class Spirochaetia; order CAKZLE01; family CAKZLE01; genus CAKZLE01. Next base: position 1,071 of record CAZLZY010000035.1, on the reverse strand, counting down.
ATTCCTTTCTTCCTCCATCGAAATACAGATGTATCCACATCCTGCCATATTTCGCCATCTGGTAGTCGGTTACGCCATAGACAAGAGAACCGTCTTCGGTATCTATGATGTTGAGGGGAGAGCGGATCCCCTTCTTGAGTCTGGTAAAGAGTTCTGTCTTCCATCCAACGGTATCAGGCACCGGCACAAGGAACCTGTGATGTTCTGCATGGAGGAATCCTCTATTCTCTTTACTCCACATTCCTTTGTCCATGATGAACAAACAGTTTTTTGCCCCTATGGCGTTCAGCTCAGTTACCACATCCTGGAATACGATGGTATCGCTCATACTGCCTGGATTCTTACTGAACCATAACGGCATTCTATTCTTTCGGGAACAGAGCATGGCGATATTAACTTGCCGAAGATGGCTTTCATGCCCCTTGGCATGGCCCCATTCGGTAAAACCGTCTTCTCTCTTGTGGTAGCAGCCTATTGCAGTCAAGTCGAAGAGTGTCTGCATGTTCTCACCATGGATCTTCATCCATTGAGAAGAGAAGGCAATCAGGACATCCTTGTTCAGGGTGGGGAGAAGCTCACTTATTCGAGGTGCCGTCAGATGATATTCATACCCATGTGCCGGTAGCCATTCAATTGCATGGCTAAGGGGTTTTCTGTTACAGACGCTGTAATAGGCAAGGGCTAGAAGCTCTCTGGAAACCTCTTGTCCATGTATCTTCTTCAGAACTTTATCCAGACCGCATCGTCTAGCAGATTCATCTAAAAGCAGCGAAGGTCCTTTGATTATGGTCTTACTGATTCGAAGCGTTTCCAAGTCGATCATCATCCCCTTACGTTCCTGAAGTTGAACGAAGGCGGAATACTTCCGACTGAACACGATGGTGTTGTAGTCTTCAGGGGTGTGATAGCCAATACGAACCCGTTTGTGTCGCCCCTGTCCCTTGCCGTCCTTACCTCCGTTTGAATCTGAATGGGGTCTAATTCCCCGCCCCTTGGGGCGGTTGAATATGATACATTAGAAGGATGGATGAACATATCTATAAAAGTCATAACAAGACCCTTCTAATGTAT
>CAZLZY010000034.1:0-12382 GCA_964564075.1 uncultured Spirochaetales bacterium | reverse complement strand
TTACCTGTATGGATAGCAGGTTGGCAATCAAGCAGGTCAACTCTTCCGAACATCTCCTATATAGTCCTGAAACCTAACTGGGCCATATATTCTCTAAGCTCTGCTGCGATGAATCGCAGGAACGCTTCAGCATAATCAGCTTTACCCCTGAACCGTTTTCTCAGTTCAGGATCCTGCGTCGCCACACCTACCGGACAGGTGTTCAGATGACATTTTCTCATCATGACACATCCTAGGGTTATGAGGAGGGAAGTACCGAAACCGAACTCCTCAGCTCCAAGAAGGGTTGCTATTGCAAGGTCCTTACCGGTCTTCAGATGTCCATCGACCTGAACGATGATCTGGCCTCTTAGGTTATTAAGGATCAGTGATTGCTGAGTCTCTGCAAGCCCAAGCTCCCACGGCAGTCCAGCATGCTTGATAGCAGTCAATGGGGATGCACCGGTACCACCGTTCTGTCCTGAGATGAGGACTCTATCAGCCTTGGCTTTCGCTACACCTGATGCAATAGTACCAACACCTGCTTCTGAGACGAGCTTCACTGAAACTTCAGCTCCACTATTTACGGTCTTAAGGTCCTTGATCAACTGAGCAAGGTCCTCGATAGAGTAGATATCATGGTGAGGAGGAGGGGAGATCAACGTCACCCCTGGGGTCGTGTGTCTGATCTTCGCGATATAGTCAGAGACCTTAGCACCTGGTAGCTGTCCACCCTCTCCGGGCTTAGCTCCCTGAGCCATCTTGATCTGTAACTCATCTGCACTCATCAGATATTCAGTGGTAACACCGAACCGCCCGGAAGCGATCTGTTTTATCCTAGAGTGTTTTGAATCACCATTTGCGAGAGGTTTCGATCGCGCAGGATCTTCACCACCCTCTCCACTGTTGCTCTTCGCACCGATACGGTTCATTGCGATCGCAACCGTCTCGTGAGCTTCACGACTGATCGATCCGATCGACATCGCTGCTGATACGAATCTCTTGGTGATAGCCTCAATAGGTTCTACCTCTTCTATCGGAATAGACTTGGTATCTTTGAATTTTATGAGACCACGAAGTTCTCCATTCTCCTGATAAGAGGAATCCATAAGAGCAGTGAACTCCTTATAGACGGAGTAGTCATTGGTCTTTGTCGCATGCTGCAGCTTATAGATAGCCTCTGGAGACCAATAATGTTTGATACTATTCCTTCGGTATCGATATGCACCACCGGCCTCTCGCAGTCTTGGTTTGATCCCGTTACTCGGGTCACTCTTCTCTAATCGGATTGCAGCCTCTTTACTTATCTCAGCAAGTCCGATACCACCGATTCGAGAAACGGTTCCGGTAAAATAGGTGTCGATCACATCGCTGTTAAGACCGACAGCCTCGAAGATCTGCGTATTGAAGAAACTATGCAGGGTTGATATACCCATTCTGCTGAAGGTCTTAAGAAGACCTTTCTTGATAGCATTGACATAGTTATCAGAGGCAAGCTCTGGGGAGAGCTTGCCAAGTTTACCCGTTTCAGCGAGGTCTCGTACAGTCGAGAATGCTATATAGGGGCAGAATGCATCACAACCGAATGCGATGAACAATCCATAATGGAAGACCTCTCGTGCTTCACCTGTCTCGATGATGATACCGATCTTTCCCCTGAGCCCCTTCTTGATCATATGCTGATGGAGACCAGATACGGCAAGTAGTGATGGGATAGGCGCTTTCCCAATCCCCGCTTTCTTATCGGTTAGGAGGAGGAGTGCTACCCCCTCTTCTGCGAGTTCCTCTGATCTCTTGAATATATCAGCAAGAGCAGCTTCTAGATTCTCACCCGTCTCATCAGGTTCGAAGGTGATATCGAGGTCAGCGGTACGAAGATCCTCATGGTTATTGTTTCGGAGTCGCATCATATCTCGCGTACTCAAGACAGGATGGCCGAGTTTCAAGGCTCTGAACTGTGTCTCTTCGATATCTAGGGGATTACTCTCATTCTCGATATAACTCTCAAGGGACATCACGAGCTGTTCTCTGAGCGGATCGATCGGGGGGTTCGTCACCTGTGCGAACATCTGCTTGAAGTAGTCGAACAGGAGATCCTCACTGTTCGATAGAACAGATAGTCCCGTATCATTACCCATAGAACCGATCGCTTCCTGCCCCTGCTTTGCCATAGGAGTCATCAAAGTCTTCAAGTCCTCATCAGTATACCCGAACAGTAACTGTTTCTGCAGGAGCTCTGCCTTATCCATCTTGGCAACACCAGAGGGCATGAACAGCCCTCTAAGCTCTATCTTTCTATCTTTGACCCATCTTCTATAGGGATACTGTCGTGATAGTTTCGCTTTTATGACGTTATCAGGGATAATACAATGCTGTTTCAAATCTACGAGGAACATCTTACCTGGTTGTAGTCGTCCTTTTGCTCGGACCGATTCTGCAGGAAGGTCAACGACACCGGTCTCTGAAGCGAGAACGATCAGGCCATCCTTTGTGATGGTGTATCGTGCAGGTCGTAATCCGTTTCTGTCTAGGGTAGCACCGATGTAACGACCGTCGGTGAAGACTACTGCTGCAGGACCATCCCATGGTTCCATGATCGTAGTGTGATACTCATAGAATGCACGTTTATCTGCACTCATCTGAATCTCAGAGGAGTAGGCCTCTGGTATCATCATCATCATGACATGGGGGATCGATCTTCCTGCCATGGTGAAGAGTTCTAGTACATTATCGAAGATCGCTGAATCACTTCCCGTATCATCGATGATAGGAGTGATCGTCTCGATATCTTCTCCGATGACCTTTGAAGACATGAAGCCCTCTCGAGCTCTCTGTCTGTTGATATTACCTTTTAGTGTATTGATCTCACCATTATGCGCGAGGTATCTGAAAGGTTGTGCCAATCTCCATTCAGGGAGGGTGTTCGTACTGAACCTTGAATGGACAATCGAATAGGGACTGGTAAAGTAGTCATCAGAAAGATCCGGATAATATTCCGGTACTTGATCACCTGTTAAGAGCCCCTTGTAGACGATGATCGTATGAGAGAGAGAACAGACATAGAATTGACTGATATCCAAGTCTATGATCGTCGCAAGAGCTTTCTCGATCCTTCTACGGAGAATGTAGAGTCGTCGCTGAAAACTCTCCTTATCTTCGTCGATCATAGTTATGTAGAACTGTTTCACCTGAGGCTGAGTCGAAAGAGCAAGCTCTCCAAGACACGAATCATCAGTTGGAACATCTCTCCAACCTAATAGTTCGAACTCATTCTTAGCAATGACCTCTTCTACGATCTTGGTACAGACTGAAGCTGCATGTTCGTCGCTTGGAAGAAAAGTCATTCCCACTGCATAGGAACCTGCATCAGGAAGTTTGAATTCTTTGATCTCTCTTCTCATGAATGCATCAGGGATCTGCAGCATGATCCCGGCACCGTCACCGGTAGATGAGTCTCCTCCTACAGCGCCTCGATGTTGAAGGTTCTTAAGAACCTGAATACCTTCTTGGACGATCGAATGGCGAGGTTCACCATCCAAATGGGCAATAAATCCTACTCCACAGCTATCGTGCTCGAAAGAAGGATCATATAATCCATAGGCCTTTTGCCGTCCGGAGGCATTGCGGTTTTCCGCATATTGTTTCCTAGAATTGATTTGTTGCATATATTCCCCTTAAATACAATTGTATATTTATACAGTTTTTATGCATATATAAAAAGATTTTATGTATATTATGCGAAAATATAAGTTTTGGTCAATAGTCAGTGACTGAGTAGAAAAGACAGTAGATTATTATCTTGAATAGATTTAATGTTATCTTTTTAGGTATACCGCAATATATAGTGATATTATTTACCTATTCCACATAGAAACCTAAAAAGATGCGTAAAAAAGAAAAACCTCTTTAAAGAGATCTTCTCATATCTCTAAAAGAGGTTTATTTTCCTTCTTGGAGTACTTATCTAGTACTGAGAAGCAGCCTTAGCATACTCATCTTTTACTCTCTGCAGTCTGAGAAGCTCTGTATATGCATCTGGATTATGAGTCTGTCCATGAACCTCTTCTATGATCCCTATAGCAGAATCAAATTGTCCAAGAACTTCATAGATGATCGCTGCATTGAATCCAGCTGCCATATTACTATTGCTATACCAGAGATCAAGGTAGATATCGAGAGCCTGATCATATTGTGAGTTCTTGATATACTCTTCAGCTATCTTTGAACTTGGATGCTTAGTCTTATCATCTTGTAATTTTCGGTATTCACGAACATAGTATGGAGCAAGTTGTCTGCTGATAGTAGATTCGAAACCCCGAGCTATTCTCTGATACAGAGGTTTCAAGAGAGGAGCAGAGAAGGTATTCTCGTTCTCTATCACAGTATCTCTACTCTCATTCCCAGACATATATTTTGTTGCGAGGATGATACCCCTCTTCAAGTCTACAACGGTATAACTCACACCGAGTTCGACTTCCTGTACATAATGATTTTCAAGAAAGATATCATAGAGCTCGGTAGTAGTATTCCAGATACTCACTTCTTGCGCTTCTACTCGTTCAGAATAATCCATATCTTCGATGGTACCCATGATCGCAGCTTCTATCCCAAGACTATCATACATAACCCTGTTAGATACGATCGCTGCTGCTGAAGAATGCCGGTATGGAGCGAACTGTTCTTGAGATACTACGGTGAAGTAGTTGGTATTGTTCAGCGTCCGTATGGTTCTCTCAGTCATATAATCTGCGATATCATCATCGAGTCCGAGTCTATACCCGGTAGCCTGTATACCATCTCCAAAGAGTAGGTCGACGATAAGTTTCCCTGCGAAGACCTCATCAGAGATCTCATAGGGGTCATAGTCAAACACAGCAAGTGTCCTATAGTCAGACATATTCACTTCTGCAGGTTTCAACACATCAAAGCCGACAGTCGTTGCACAACTCGTAAAAGTCAGAACGATCAATGTCATGAGCATCAGGCTCATATAGGCGATTCTTTTCATAAAACTCTCCCTTTACCGAACTTTTTTCAATTATACCATACGACAATCATGTTTAAACAGAGTTTCCTATAATCTCATATGATATTTATCATGTTGGCAGGCTCTCAACCCTGCACTCCCTCTATTCTAGGAAACCGGGTAGTATAGGAATAGTTACAGAGATCGAGCCCTATTCTGCCCAGACTTCTCTCTCTACCAGCTGTTTTACTGCTGCTTCAGCCCATCCCCTATTCGCTAGGGGACTAGCCGGACTTGGATGAAGTACCCAGGTTACCCGAGGTTTTGTAGCTCCAGCATAATCGGTCCTCTTCACAAGAGAATCGAACTTCTTCTGAGCATACTTCCCCACTCCAACTAGGATCTCAGGAGAGAAGAGTTCAAGAACCCTCATCACATAGGTGTCACAGATCTCTTCGATCTTATCCTTATCAGCTTTGGGCAGTTTATCAGGAGTAAGGTTCTTGCCACTTGGTTCCATGAAGACTAAAGGACAATAGTTCAAGACGAAGTGATCTATAAAGAAATCATGAGGATCGGGATACCGTTCCATCATGAGTCCCCATAATCTTCTTCCACTCACTTCAGATCTTGTTGTAGAGAAACCAAGGATAGGACGCTTTGGATGCTCTATCTCAGGCTTACCGACAGGTTCCTCTATCTTAAGCCAATCTAGGACAGCATTGACCTCTCCGAAGGGAACACCTGTCTGTGCCATCCCCCAGGGCCCTGGGTTCATCCCAAGGAATATAATACGTTTCTTACCCTCTCCATAACTCTCTAGGAACCTCTTATGAGGCTCCCATGCATATTCAAGAGGGTTATAGACCGTGATATCATCACGGCTGAAAGTCAACTTATCTACATCAGCAGATAACTGCTTAGTCAATTCTATCAGTTGTTCATTCATAACGCTATCCTACTCTTCTGATACACCATCTCGATACCATCGTTTACCTGGCTGTGCGATCCCTCTTTTTCGTGAGATCACGAAGAATGCGATGATCACGAAGACTAGATAGGCGGCACTTACCAGTACTGCGATCCACATAAGAGCCGGATTATTTTGCGAAACACTGTATGCAGGAAGATTGATACTGAGAATAAGCGGTATAGCGAAGATGAAGGTCAGTCCAGTCGAGTACATATAATCGGAAGCTACAGGAGTCTCGAACTCAGGGTCGATGACTCGTAAAAGTGCTAAACCGGTAGGCATAGTCCCTGTAGAGGCACCGAAGATGATAAGAGACCTGTGGAACTGATGATCTACGAACATCCTTGAACAGATCCAAGGAAGAGTGAAATAGGCGGTGAGTCCACCGAAGGAGGTGAGTATGAGGATCGGTAACCAGTACTGGGCAACTACTACCAATGAGATAGCAGCGATTGACGCAGTCACCATGATATCGATAGATATTCCAGAGATCCTCGTCATAGTCCCGTTATCAACAACATACTGTAGTTTGGTCTTATTCAAGAACGCCTTCACGAGTAGTGCGGTCAATGCAGAGAAGATGAAGTTGATTCCCCACAGATTCACTGCAAGCTCAGTACCTAATGGTCCGATGAGTGAGAGAAGGTAGGTGACAATATGAAGAAGTCCAAAGGAGAGGAGATATACTGCAAAGACAAAAGCCGCATTGAAAGTCATAGAATCAATAGCTTCAGGCTCTGTTGACATATAACCGGAAACAGGTCTCTTTGCGTTTCGTCTGAAGATACCATTACTGGTATCTTTGTTTCTGATCTTATCCACCTCTTCCTCTGTGAGCCATTTCTTCTTGAGTCCAAGATTGATCAGGAATATACCGCCGAAACAACCCCAGAGAAAACCGATCGCTGCGAAGGTCAATCCTACAGAACCTGCTCCAGCAAATCCGAAATTCTCCCAACCAGAACCTATGGTATAGGCCTGTCCAGGTCCTAATACGAATCCGAGTGGTAGACAGAACCCGATCGCAGGGAATAGATCCGGCATGACTGTATTCATCAGCAGGATGGTAACTAGGAGTCCTACGACACACTGGATAGCATACTGGGAGAGGACTCCGATGGATGTCGGGAAGATCCTCTTCCTCATCGCTTGAGATGCCTTCGGAGACCTTCGTAAGGTCATCGCGATGAAAGACAGGTTGAGCAGATGGTAGACTAACTCACCAAGTGTCCCGGTCTCCAGAGCGAACTTAGGTGCGATGAAGTTATAGAAGATCAGAAGGATGAACCCTGCTGTCAGCGCATTGGGTATCAGATATTTCTGAAAGAACTTCACTCGGGATCTGATGAACGATCCTAGCAGGAGTGCTGCTGATAAGATTCCAAGATGAATAAAAATAGTCCAATCGTAATTCATAGGTTCCTCCAGATACTGGTGTGATTATAGTGTACTGTTAGAGATCGCCTCATATACTGCAAGATACTTATAGGCAGAACTTCTCGGTGCAGGGAATTTGAATCGGTACATCGTATTATTATGATAGAATTCTAGATTCCGCTGCATAGCGACTGCCATCGATTCTATCTCTAAGAACGGAAAGAACGTTACCTTCCCCTTTTGGATCATCTGAAGACCCTTGATGGTCATATTCACTTCAGCAGGTCCATTGACCTTCATTCTCTTCTCTCGGTAGCCTTCAAAGACTTTTACGTTATCCCCAGGGAAGATCCGTTCTTCAGCTTTCCAGAAATGGGCAGATATTCGCTCTTCGAGCTTCTGATGCTGCCATGCATTCCAGTCAGCGACCGTCTCATGCCCCGTTACCCCAGCTTCATATTCAAAGAAACCGTAGCTATCCATAGTCGCTGTGTAATCACACGAGGTACAGGAAACTTCATTCCCCATGGATCGAAGGGTCGCCATCTTCCCGCATTCAGGGCAGATGTAGAGGACATGCTCCACATATTCCGCTCGAGCATCACTCTTGAAGAGGATCCTGTTCTCTCTCTGAAATTCATAGGCATCATAGGATATCTTCTCAGTGAGCATGGCATCGATCTCGCTGACTTTCATCTTTGCGAACTCTTCTGGCATGATCGGATCCTGGTATTCGATAGTGAGTTTCCCTCGACGACGTTTGTTCGCCCATCTTGGAAGGGTATGATATCCGCCTTTCAGCGTACAGATGACTACAGGTACTTTCAGCAACCTGACAAGTTTCGCAGTCGCATAGAAAAGAGGGAGACTTCTTCCATCCCAGGTTCTCTGACCTTCTGGGAACATCCCAACGATCCAGCCCTTCTTGATACTCTCAGTGATCTGTTTGATCGTATAATAATCTGACCGTGATTTTGATTTAGAGATAGATCCTATCAATCTTCTCATCGCATAACGGAGGACCCTATTTCTAAATAATGTATCAGCAGCGACCCAATGAATATGCTTCTTATTCATGAGTGATATGAGAATGGGGTCATAGGTGTTTACATGATTAGCGAGGACGAGGTAGGGAGGTTCTAGGTCAAAACTCTTCTGAGCATTTGCGGTACGCATGTTATACATCGTTCGCATGGGGATCACATACATATTCTTCACAATATTGACAAATTTCATCGATACACGAACTTCGCGATCTTCTTGTGGTTTCAGTTCATTCATAAGTACTAATCCTATCCTAGTGATACTGAATAGTAACCTGTTACACAAGTTTTAGCAATAAACGATTAGAATCTCGTTAATAAAGCTTTTAACGAGATCCTTTAGTCGAGTTATAAGCTTCTCCCTACTTGTGGTGAGAACACCTGGAGCTCCGTTGAATCTTTTATGATCTTTCGTATATCTTTTACGGTCATCTCAGGATGATCATGAAGAACCTGCAATGCGATGGTCCCTAAGGAGGTGGCCTCTTCCGGTCCTGCAACAACTTGCTTACCAGAAAGATCCGCAGTCAGTTGATTCAGATGAGTATTCCTTGCTCCTCCTCCTATGATATGGATCACCGGATATGGAGTACCGGTGATCATCTCAAGCTGCTCGATCGTCTTCATATAGCTCATCGCCAAGGAACGATACGAGGAGGCGATGATCTTTCCCACAAGCTGTTGCCCGGTGATCTTCTGTAAAGCAGTGATCATTGAGTCTGGGTTATATAGTTCTGGAGCATTGGGATCAAAGACTACGAGACGTGAAGAATCAGCAAAAGGTTCAGACATGGCTATGATCTCATCCCAGCTGATACTCCTATCTTCCGTGTACTCTAGCTCCCGCTTGATATTCTGTAAGATATGCATCCCAGCTGAATTCTTCAGGAGGGTGATCGTATCAAAGACACCTCCCTCATTGGTGAAATCATGTGTATGCACATGCTCATTGATGATAGGTCGTTGAGTCTCAGTCCCTATGAGAGACCAGGTGCCTGAACTGATGAATGCAAAGTCACTCTCCTCTGTTGGCACTGCGACTACTGCAGCAGCTGTATCATGAGAAGGCACACAGATTGCCGGTATGGGTTCATCCAATCCGAACTTCTCAGAGAGTTCACTTTTCAAGATCCCCCTTGCCTCTCGGTGACTTGTCAAAGCAGGGAACATTCCCTTATCGAGTCCTGTCTTATCAAACATATAGGAAGAGAACTCATGGCTTCTCATATCAAGCAGTTGCGTGGTACTGGCAATAGAGGCCTCGGTATTCATCGATCCGGTAAACAGGTAATTCAGTAGATCAGGGATGAGTAAGACCTTATGAGCACCTTCAAGGTATTCTGGAAGACTTTTTCTTATCCCAAGAAGCTGATACATACTGTTCATCGGATGATTCTGTATACCTGTCTCCTTGAAGAACTGCTGTTTGACCTCTAGCTCTAGTGATTCAAGCCCCTCCCCCCCAAGAGGGTTTCTATAACAGAGAGGGTTTGCCAGTAATTCCCCCGAGGCTCCGATCAGGCCAAAATCTATTCCCCACGTTGAGATCGCGAAGGATGCTATATCATCGAACTTATCAACAGCTCGTTTGAACCCTCGCTGCATCTCATTGAAGATATAGAGGATGTCCCAATAGTCATAGATCACAGAACGGATTGCTTTGTTTGGGACCTGGTGGATGACTTCGGTAGTGATCCTCTGTCCATCAAACTCCCCGACTACCGTTCTGATCGAAGAGTTTCCACAGTCAAATCCGATATATCTTGAGATATCACCCATATCGTCCTCCAGATTTCTTATCGATAAGATAGTTGATGATCATGACTACGAGCATGATCAAGCCCCAGATCGCAGTCGTCATGAAAGCACTGACTCTCATGAGATTCAATCCACTTGAGATCATCTGGAGAGTGACGAGTGCTATTACCACTCCCGAGACTCTTCCAAATCCACCTTCACTATTCACCCCGCCTAATACTGAGGCAAGGATCGTGACTAATAGGTAGGAATCACCATACCCCGAACGGGCAGAATTGAACCTTGATATCATCACGAGAGCTGCTATCCCTGAGAAGACACCTGAGATGACATAGGTCTTCAGGATGACTCGTGCATTATCGATCCCTGAGAATTGTGTTGCTGTCTCATTAGAACCGAGCATATACATGCTGAATCCTGAAGGAGTCTTATTCAAGATGAAAGCCATAAGTATCGCAGCTGCTATGAAGACAAGAAGCGGAAAGGGGATACCTAGCACAATACCATTACCAATGAATCTGATCGCATCAGGGAATCCTGATATCACATACCCTTTAGTGATCACGATAGCTATCCCATTGAGGAGGGTCATCGTACCTAAGGTAGCAAGGATCGGTGTGATCCCGATATAAGCGATCAATACACCATTTAGGATACCAATGATGATAGAGACTGCTAATGCAGCAAGTAACGCGATAAAGACTATTCCCCCGGATACAGCCCCTTCACCTGAGGTCAGGATCAGAGCAGCCGTGATACCTGCCATATTCGCTGTGGAAATGATCGAAAGATTGATCCCACCTGTGAGCATGACCACCATCATAGCAAGAGAGAGAATACCAAGTTCTGGCAGCTGAAAAGCCATATTCTGAAGATTGTTCACTGATAGGAAAGACAGACCATTGACCGCGATCATCAAACCAAAGACTGTGAACATGATGACGATCAATACCGTCAGCTCACTCTTTTTCTTTTGTATCTTCATAATTCGACCACTCCTGCTGTTTGATGAGACTGTTGATCATATAAGATATCGATCTTCGTACTCTTTGCATCTTTCTTTTGTTTATAGGAACTGAAGCCAACACTGACGATGATCACGAGTCCGACAAAGACATCGTACCAGACGGCGGGGACTTTCATCAGAGTCATCCCATTCTGTACGATAGCTAATAACATGACACCCAAGAAGGTCCCAAGAACGGTCCCCCTACCTCCAGCTAGACTTGCTCCACCGAGAACGACTGCTGCAATGACTCCAAGCTCCTTACCCACGATCGAATTCGGAGCGACGGTCTGTACGAGAAGAGCCTGTACGATTCCTGCGATCGCCGCAAGCAAACCCATGAAGGCATAGACGAAGATCTGGATCCTTGTCACATTGAAACCAACTCTATCAGCAGAGATGATATCTCCACCTACGGCGTAGATACCCCGTCCGAGACTGGTATATCTTAATATGAAGGCAGCACATATCATGAGGAGGAACCAGATGACTGTTATGATCGAGATCCCATAGGGGACGCCATTTGCCATGTGTAAGGTAAGAACTCTGATCTCAGCGAAGGTCCTGAAGAAATCAGGCAATGCATAGATCCACCTACCTTTTGAGAATACGATCAGTAGACCGTAATAGAGGTTCATGGTAGCTATTGTGGTTATGATCGGCGGGATTCGGAACCTATTCACCAGAAAGCCGTTAACTGCTCCAAGTAATGCCCCGATGACCATAGCTAATAGGAAAGCAGTGAAGATATTACCACCAAGCCGAATACAGACTAGTACCGTGAGATACTGAGCGATCGTCGCTGTTGCAGCAAATGAGATATCGATTCCACCGGAGATCAAAACGAAGAGTACTCCGATAGCGAATATTCCGGTGAAGGAATAACTCTTCAAGAGATCAAAAGCATTCTCCCAGGTAAAGAAGTTCGCATTTATCAATGATATGATGAGACTGAAGACTACGATGATGAGTAAGACATAGGTCTCATGTCTCTGAATGATCTTTTTCATGTTTCTCCCCCTAGACCGCATTGGCTTCAATGAATCCTTGAAGCTCTTCTTCTGTTGTCTGATTGGAGATAAAATCACCTATGATCCTACCACGATTCATGACAAGCACACGATTACAGTTATAGAGCACTTCCGAGATCTCATCTGAGATGATGATGACTCCCATACCCTCTGACGCCAGTTTTTTGATGACTGTATGAATACTTGTCTTGGCAGAGACATCTATTCCTACAGTAGGATTATCAAGGATGAACAGCTGAGGGTCTGTGG